>NZ_JAVJQP010000128.1:0-12864 GCF_040218875.1 Coleofasciculus sp. D1-CHI-01 | reverse complement strand
TAGCCCTCTCCTACAAGGAGAGGGAAGCGGAATAATATTTTTTATTTGGAGGGGCTTTGATGCTCCCCCTTCCGTGCAAAAAAAGCGAAGCATCCTTTGTCCTCCCCGTGCAAAAAAAGTGAAACATCCTCTGTCCTCCCCCCTCTTGTAGGGGGGAACGAGGGGGGTAGGGGGGAACGAGGGGGGTTGGGAAGGGGGCTGGGGGGTTAGGTTTTTCCAATTCGCCAGCAGTATCTTGTAGGGGGAAGGGGGGTTGGAAGAAGGGGTTAGGGGATGAGGGTGAAACACTTCCCCCAGTGAGAATCAATAACGCTTCTTTGACTTTGCCGATACTCGTGAATTGACTGTAAAACATAATTTCATGAATCAGAAAAAAGAACGCGACAATCCTGGGGTAGAGACGTGCCATGGCGCGTCTGGAACAATTTGAGTATGTGAAAATTATCATTCATTAATTAAGTCCCCCAACGTGGTTTCTAACTGTTTCACCCGTTCCCCATCTCCTAACCGTTGATAGACATCTAAAGCCAAATTAAACGAACGAATCGCAGCCTCGTTTTGATCTAATGCCAACTGGGTTTGTGCCAACCCCTCTAATGCGGCGGCTTGTTCTTCGAGATCATTGGCATCAACTAACGCCACGGCTTTGGTATAGTAAGTATTAGCTTGGGGAACTAGCGCCAACTCATGTAAATAGAGTTCCCCTAAACGGCGATAAATCGGGGCTGATTCCACCCCAGTAGCGACTAACTCTTCTAATAACGCGATCGCAGCCGCAATCAGTTGGTTCTCCGCATATAGCTGAACCTGTGCTAGGGCTTTGGCTGAGTCTTCCCAGTCTTGTTGGCTAATTTCGGTGGCTTTGTCGCGAACAATCTCAGCTTGAGTGTGATCAAGTACAGTAAAATGAAGTCCTCCCGGTCGAGAGGGTTCGTCTAAGGATGACGCCCCTGGGTTGGCTTGGATGATGGCTAAATATTCAACACCGGGATTCAGGGGTGATTCCCCCGAATAAACCACTTGCGTCTCACTCACCTGGGTTGTCCAATTTGCCACCACCTCACCCTGCGGCGTCACCCCCTCTACCGTGACGGTGTAACTCGTCGCCCCCGGTACCGGATTCCAGCGTAGCGTCGGTTGCGTAGTCAGTAATGCGGTGCGACGGGGACTAATCAGGTAAGGAATAGGCGCATTACTCCAAGCAATTTTATCACCGCGATCGGGACAATCCACCAAATTGCTGTTACATTTATCCTCTTCAGTTTCCCTGGCGCAGCGATTCAACTGGGTTTCCCCTGCTGATACCACCCATGGGGTTGAATCCGCACAGTACACCAACACTTGCGCCCCGTTTGTTGTCAGCAGTTGATCGCCGGGATACAGATAAGTTCCCGGACTTGGCGATAAAATACTACCATGCGATCGCTCGATTTGTACCTCACCTTTAATTTGAATAATTTGTCCGTTGGCAAGTCTCCCGGCTGTGGCTAAAGCGATATCCATTTTCCAACGTGGCGCTGTTAACCCAATCGTCGCCAGTAAACTTAGACTTATTGCCATAAACTGTTGAGATTTCATCAATTTCCCCCGGTTTCTAAACGTTGGTTTGCCCAACTAATACAGTCATGTTGTTCGGGAATGCGATGTTGTGAGTAGTGCAGTGTAGTCTCCCAAGCTGTCAGCGCCGCTTGTTCTCTCCCCTTTGCTTCTAAAACTTGAGCCAATAGACAGTGGGAATGTGGGCTATCGACTTCTAATTCAATCGCTTGGCGCAGATTTTTCTCCGCTGCAATTAAATTTCCTTCCTTTAATAATATCCAACCTAAATTTTTAAAACAAGCAGCCTTAACAGCATCATAGTCCGTCAGTTGTAAACATTGATGAATCGCCGATAACGCCTCTCTATGGTTATCATCAATAATCTGCAAACGAGCCACTTGTGCATAACCTTCGGGAAGTCCCCGTAGCGCTGCCCGTTGGTAGCCTTGAAAGGCACAATTCACATCATGCAATTCTTTATCACAGAGATAGGCTAAATTGTAGTGAGGAATGGCATAACTGGGATTAAACAAAGTAGCAATGCGGTAGTAAATTTGAGCTTGCCCAAGCTGCCCATTTTTGTGCTTGTCTACACCCAATTGATCCAGAGACTCAGCTATCCAAGCCCCGGCTAAAACATAACTGCTGATACAGCCAAATACCAGGATTGGGGTCAACTTAATTAACCCATTTAAAGCGGGACGAAATAATCGGAATCTAGGAGAAATAGCAGCATCAGAAACCCGACTTGGCACCTGCCCAGAACCCCGCAATTCCGGCAACGTTAACGGTTTCACCGCCGGATGCTGGCAAATCACAGGCAACCAACTCGCCCCCGGAAACCGAGACTCTAATCCTTTCAATCGTTCCCGCGCTTGTCGTACTGCTAAATGAAAGGGTTCTCCCCAAGCAAAGTCCCGCAAAAAATACTGTAAAAAAGCTTGAGCCACCGCATCAACAACAGGTTCCCGCATAGCAATCGTTGGCGGTAAGGGAATCCGGGCGGCGGCTAAATCTCGTACCAATCCCAACCCATCACAGGAGTTAAAAATAACCAACTGTAATCCGCGCTCAATTGCCCGACTCAGGGCTTCTTGTAACTCGTAAATGGTTAAACTATTATGCTGTGAATGTTGATTAATAAAAATCCGTCCATTTTGGGCATTCTCATCACTAACGCTATGTCCAGCAAAGACTAAAATATCCCACCCTGCTTGCCACAGTTGATCATTCAATTCCTCGCGTTCCGGTTCCACCAGCAACGTCGCCTCTACCCCCGGCAACTGTCGCAACAGACGCCAATCTTTCTTAAGATTAAGTCCGCGACTATTTCCCAGAATCACTAACAGTTTCACCGCCGCCCCCCCAGGCTTAAACCGTTGCTGAATTGGGGCGGGATAGTTAGAACTACTCAAACAAACTTCAGCATAAGGGAAATCCTGTTTCGCCAAACTCCAGAGATGCCAAGGCAGTCGCCAGACCTGATCATTATCACTTTCAACAATTATCTGAACCCGTTGACTCGGACTTAATTGAGTTCTCAATTGGGACTCAATCCCATGAAATCCCGCCGCCGCCAACCACCCATTAAAACTCGCTTCTAACCGCTGACTAATCTCCCCAAACGCCCCATCAGAAATATTAGTAATTCCAGAAGGGGCAACTTCGATGGGGGAACGTTTATTCTGGCGATAAAGTAACTGATAAAGGAGTCGCCAATTCGTGTACAATTGCGGAATTTCCGGTGCTGGAGGCAACGAACCACTCATTTGCATCCCCAGATTACCCGGTTGTCCCAACCGCGCCGTAACTGAAGGAAATCCCTGATTAAAATCCCCTTGTCCTAAATTTAAGACGACTAACTCACTCATGGCAGTAATGGGGAAAAAATCAGACAACAAAGGATTCGGTGATGCTGATTTCACCCAAAATCACTTGTAAACTAAAATGGGTTCCGGGTTCAACTTTAAAGGGTCGCAATTGAATACAAATATCTTGACCTCTCGATTCCACCTCTTGGAGAACCTCTCCCGGATCAGACTGTAAAATAAGTTTCAGGTGAGGGGACAAATACGACTCCCCCATCGCTGGATAGACTTGCACAAAGAGACTAATTCTGCCATCGGTTTCCTGAGTCAATGCCACCAGCAGGGCAATCATTTTGGTTCCCAATTGTAGCCCCAAATCCAGCAACTTTGCCCGCATCACATCGGCTTCTGGCAGTAATTGCAGTCCCCGTTCTCCCCTAGGGGTTATCGAGTCTAACTCGCCGCGAAATTGGGGTTGGAGATTAGGTTTAGCGCCAAAGAACTGTTCAATCGCCTGCCACCCCTCGTCAAAAATCTGCTCAAACCATTGACCCAAATTCAACTGAGAAACCGGGCGCTGTGGGGATGAAGGATTGGTGGTTGTTTCCAGTAGGGATGTTGCATCTTGCCAATCGGTTTCAAAGACATTTTCTAACCACTGACTCAGGCGAACTTGGGGTTGTGTCAGCGTTTCCAGATGGTCTAATAAAGCATCGACTGATTCTAGTTGATGCCAGAATAATTCACCCGTTCCCGCCGTTTTAGTAAATCCCAGAAGTGTGGCTCTTTTTGTCTGTTGATCAATGTCTACAACAATATAGCCAATGCGTTCATCCTGCACTTCTAGGGGAATCGGGCAGAGTGGCACAGTGGAGGATTGAATCGGTGTTTTCAAGTCTTTAATGATTTCTGAGAGAACCGGGCGACATTCCAATTTCCCCAATCCCGTTACCATCAAATCAGCCACATCCTCACACATCCGTACTACTGGATTCCAGCTATCACTTTGCTGCAAGTTGGTGTCAATTCCCATTAATTGCAAATAGTCATGCACCGCCTGTACTGCCAGGGTATTCAGATAAACCTGTTCAGATTTTTGTGGATTGGGAATTCCCGCCGCAAATTGTTCAGCCGTCTGAATGGCTTTGCGGGTAATTGGCATGGGTAAGATTGTTTCATTGAGCATTTGCAGGTTAGCCATAATAGGTTACACTCCGTCCCCGAAGTCGGGAACTAGAAATAAACTGAACTCTTTTAGGATGTCTAAACATTAGCGATAAATAAAGGCAAGCTTTTCACCCTCATCTCCTAACCTCTTCTTATCCCCCCTTGCCCCCTTTATCCCCCTCTTCCCTTTTTAGATCCTCCTCTTCCCTTTTTAGATCCCCCTCTTCCCTTTTTAGATCCTCCTCTTCCCTTTTTAGATCCCCCTCTTCCCTTTTTAGATCCCCCTCCCGTCCCCCTTCAAAAGGGGGAAGCCAGAGGATGCTTCGCTTTTTTTGCACGGGGAAGCCAGAGGATGCTTCGCTTTTTTTTGCACGGGGGGTAAAAGAAGGAGAACCAGCACAGAAGAACGCTTCTAGCATCACAGAAAAGAATACCCTTTCGTTCTTGCTCCCCTCTCCCCTGGTGGGAGAGGGGCTGGGGGAGAGGGGGTTGTAAGTGGACACGGATGAGTGACATAGCGCGTTTGGGAGTTGAATAAACAAACAAATGACCAATTACCAATACCCCTGAGATTCAGCAAATTGTCGCAAACGAGGGCGGCATTGTTTTTTATAAAAGCCAGCCAGAGTTGGCAGGGAACAGTTAAACTCATCGGCTAGGGTTTTCCAACTGGTTTCTGGCGGTAAGCGACGCAGAATTAACACTTGGCAGGTTATATCCGGACGTCCTTTAATATGAACGCTACTTAACTCCCCATCCGGATCAGTTTCTGCCCAATGGCGGGTTTCTTCTAGAATTGGGGGAATATCAGGTTTAGCCGCTATATTTTCGATAAAGTTAAGGGTTTCCTGTTCATCAGATTGAGGAAAAGTTCGGCTTTTCTTCTCCGCTTCCGCCTGCGATCGCAAATCTTGCAGCCGCCGCTTAAGATACCAATTCAACCAAGTTGTGACACTCCCGCGACTGGGGTCATACTGTCCGCCTCTGGGGGCTTCACAGAGATTCCGGCACAGATGTTGCCACATCATTTGCAGCGCATCTTCATAGTAAGGCGTGTATTTCCGCCACAGCTTACCGGATTTGTGAATCAGCCGAATAAGCTGATTTAACCCTTTTCGTCGCTGGTTGCTATTGGGAGGATGCTTGCAGGTTTCCTGAACAAGCTGACTCATTTGTTCCTCGATAGTCTGATGATGACTCGACTCTAAATCCCCAGGTTGGTTGTCGGGTAAGCGGTTATCAGACGTTGACGGGTTGAACTCTTCAGTCATAACGCGCCTCATGATTCGATGCAAACCTGTCCCTACTCTTAGTTATCCCTTAGAATTGAAAATTTTTTGTCGAATCCTCAAATTTTCTGGGGGTTAGTGTGAAGTTTTGTAAAAAAAACTGCCTATAGACAAAAAAGAGAGACCCAGTAAATGACAGGTAAACAGAAAGATTTCACCGCCAAGGAAACGTAGAGACTCCTGCGGTGGAACCTCTGGCAGATGGGGGAGGGCTGTAGAGACGTGATGCCAGAAGCGTCTGGAAAGAACCATCACCCTCTGATACCTTTTGATACCTTTTGATACCATCTGCCAGAAATAAGGCGATTGAACTTGATACCTTGCGGGGGGTTCTGAAGCCAAAAACTCCGTTCTAATGAACTTAATTCTCTATCGTAATTTTAAGGAAACGAATTCTATGAACCGTTTAGATATAGCGACAAGCAAACCGACAGCCACTCAACCGTCTCCAGCATCCAGCACCAAGGCGCGATCGCACAATAGTGTTTTCCGATGGCTGACGAGTTTTTGGAATGGTTTATTCGGGTCGAAATCACCACCCCATCACCAATCCCTGGTTGACAAGTCTCCAATATTGCTACAAGCCTTTATCCTCGAACCCATGTATACCCCCAGTGGTTTAGTGGATGGTATTGATGAGACACCCGACTTAGCAACAATGGATATTGATACCCCCGAACTCCCAGAATTGGGTGAGGATTGGGATATCTCAGACGGGGAAAGTCAAACCTCTAGCAATGCGGATGGGGATGTCGATGTAACCCCAGAAGATGCTGATAGTAGTGCTGAAATGACGCCAGAAACGCCACTGTTAACGGATCAACTGGAAGACATTCCCTTTATCAATCCCACCTTTGAGTCTGGCACATTCACCGTCTGTGAAACTGGGGAAGTAAGCATTGATTTCCTCTTTGATGGCGGGGGTTATGAAGGCGAACTGGCTATCTTTAGCTTAGATGGCATGGATGAATTTGAACCCGGTTCAGAAGAATTTATCCAGGAAGCCGCCTCTCGTGCGTTGAGTGATTCGGAGTTAGGTCATGTGGTGATATCTGACCAAACTGAGGGGGCGAAATTCGTTGGTGAATTAGGAGAAAGTGACCGAAATTCTGGGGAGTATTTGGGAGTTCAGACAGTCCAAATGCGTCCAGGGGATGAGTTTGGCTTTATGCTGGTTCCCAATAATACAGTGCAACGGGTGTTTGATCATCCCGATGTGGGAGGGGCGGCGCGTCCCCTATTTTCCATGGCGACAGCGAATCCAGAAGATGCCTTCCATACTGGACAAATTGCCGATGTCACCGGGGATGGAAGTACCTTTGTGATGGAAGATTTGCGGGTGGATACGAAGTCAGATGGGGATTATAACGATGTTATTTTCCAAGTGCGCGGGGCGACGGGTGAAGCGGCTTTAATGGATGAGGTGATTGAGTCTGGAAAGGATTGGCGGGAGACGGATTTGGGTCAAGCGTTGATTGATTATACCGAACCTTATATTACTCCAGATACGCCTGATGATGGTGAACTATTAACGGATGAATTAGTCGGAGAATCTCCAACCGATGACATCCCAGTCGATGAGAGTGAAATAGTCACCGAACCGACAACTGATGAATCAACGGATGTTGTTATCGATGAACCTGTTAACAATAGTGAAATCGTTACCGAACCCACAACTGATGAATCAACGAATGTTGCTACCGATGAACCTGTTAACACCAGTGAAATTATCGCCGAACCCACAACAGATCCTGAACTCGCTGAACCTGTCCAGAATGAGTTTCCCCAGGAAAATCAGCCGTTAGTCGGCATTATTGATACAGGTTTCAGTGATAATAACCCTGATATTGACTATAGCCGAATCAGTTTAGGGCAAGACCGGATTGATGGCGATGATAACCCTCTGATGGAAGCTGGTGAGGGGAATGAACATGGCACTCATGTATTAGGAATCATTGGGGCGACTCAAGATAATGATATTGGCATTGAAGGGATTAATGATGATGCGCCAATTTGGGTTGGGCGTGCTGTGGGTTCTGGCAAATGGGCAGAATCATTAGTTGAATTTGTCGATGCGGCTCAAGAATCGGGTCAACCCAATGCTGTGGTTAATCTGAGTATGGATTTAACTCAAATTGATGCGGATGGAAACGTTACCACTCGTTATGAATTTACGCCTCAAGAACGATCCGCGATCGAGTATGCGCGTCAAAATAATGTCATGCTAGTGGTGGCGGCGGGAAATGATGGTGGCGTGATGTCCGCATTGGGACAAGCCTCTCAAGAGTTTGACAATATTATTACTGTTGGTGCAGCCGAACAGTTTGACCCTGAAACGTCGGTTTGGAAAGGATTTGATCGGAGTGACTATTCCAGCTACGGTAATGGTTTAGACATTATGGCTAACGGGGGGACAATTGACAATCCCACCCTATCGTTGACGGATGAAGGTGTGGGAACAATGGCGGGAACCTCGGTAGCGACTGCCAATGTGACGGGAGCCGCATCGCAAATTTGGGCGGCGAATCCTGAACTGAGTTATCGTCAAGTGATTGATATTCTCAAGGATACAGCAACGGATTTAGGCACACCCAACTGGAACTCAGAAACGGGTACAGGGTTGTTGAACATGGCGGCGGCTGTCAATCTGGCGAAGGCAACGCAGCCAGAAACGCATTATGCTCCCTCCAGTCTCATTCCTGAAAGTTGGAGTGGGGAAGGAAAAGTTACACCAGGGGAACGGGCAGTATCGACTCCCTTTATGGGTAAATACTATGACTGGGTTCCTTATACCATTCAATCCGGTGATACGCTCTCGGAAATTGCTCTCCGGACAATGGGGAATGGTTCTGCCACTTACTACAATTTTATTGCTCAACATAATGGGATTGCTAACCCCAATCAGATCTATACAGGTGATACTATTCAGATTCCCCAGGAAGTTTCTGCACCTGCTCCACCACCTAGCGAGAACCCTGGAGATAATAATACTCCCACTTCCTTTACAGGTCGAATCATTGCCACTATCGGTGCCAATGTTCGCTCTGGCCCGAGTACGGGTAATTCTCTGGTGGGAACCCGAAACTATGGTGATATAGTTACCTTTGATCAAGTCGCGACGGGTGAGTTTATTTCCTTTCCTAGCTTAGGAACGGCAACAGACAAATGGTACAAAATACAGGGAAGCAATGAGTGGATTTCAGCGGCGATTGTTAATGGTAGCCCCGACAATTCGTTCAATGAACCTCCCGCCCGTCCTGGTGAACAGCAACAGTATATTATTAAGTCTGGAGATACCCTCTGGGGGATTGCCCAGCGATACTTAAACGATGGTAGCCGCTGGCGGGAAATTACCAAAGCCGATGGTAGTACGTTTACTGAGGCGGAAGCGACGCGACTCCAAGTTGGGATGTCCGTCTATTTACCTGTTGGTTATACAACGGGTCCAGGAACACCTGTTGAACCTCCTCCTAACCCCGAACCCCAACCTACATCTTGGCAACATCCTCTTCCCGGTTATCCGGTAACCAGTGAATTTGGTGAGCGCAATGAACCCTGGGATGCAGATAATTGGCACAATGGGATTGATTTAGGTACTTATGGAACTACTCCACCTGTTAAAGCAGCCAAGGGCGGTACAGTTGTCATTGCTCGTGGTGGTTGGAATGATGGTTACGGTAACTACATCAAAATCGATCACGGTAATGGTCTAGAGACGCGCTATGCACACTTATCCAGTATCAATGTTAGTCCTGGACAGACAGTAAATGCAGGTACTCACATTGGTAATGTAGGTAATACAGGTAACTCTTACGGGAATCACCTCCATTTTGAAATCCGTGTCAACGGTTCAGCACAAAACCCCAGGAAATATATTAATTTTTAATGGGTTTGACTACTACTAAGGTTTTTCCGATGTACTAACTGGCGAAAAACAAGCGATCGCACTTTCTCTATCCCCAGAATGCGATCGCCCTTTCCCTCCCGGTTTGCACTAATTCCTGATCAAAAGAACGATCGCCTAAAACACACCTCCATTTTGAGTCAGGGCGGGTTTTGTTGAAACGTGATCACAAACATTAAAATTAAGCGGCTAAACCCGCCCCTACAAATACCTAGACTCCCACGCGATCGCCCTTTCCCTCCCGGTTTGCGCCAATCCCTGATCAAAAGAGCGATCGCCTAAAACACACCTCCATTTTGAGTCAGGGCGGGTTTTGTTGAAACGTGATCACAAACATCAAAATTAAACGCCTAAACCCGCCCCTACAAATACCTGGATTCCCACGCGATCGCACTTTCTCTATTCCCAGAATGCGATCGCCCTCTCCCTCCCGGTTTGCACTAATTCCTGATCAAAAGAGCGATCGCCTAAAATACACCTCCATTTTGAGCCAGGGCGGGTTTTGTTGAAACGTTATCACACATATCAAAATTAAGCGTCTAAACCCGCCCCTACAACTACCTAGGCTCCCACGCGATCGCCCTTTCCCTCCCGGTTTGCACTAATTCCTGATCAAAAGAACGATCGCCTAAAACACACCTCCATTTTGAGCCAGGGCGGGTTTTGTTGAAACGTTATCACACAAATCAAAATCAAGCAGCTAAACCCGCCCCTACAAATACCTGGACTCCCACGCGATCGCATTCCCTCTATCCCCAGCGTGCGATCGCCCTTCCCCTGAATACGCACCAATTTCTGATGATCTCAATCCATCAATCTTCAATATCTCGAAGCATCCAAATCTCTAAACCCGCGTTGGGAGAACGAAGTGTAGCATCATTGGTTAGAAAAACTCTGCATCCAGCTTCCACAGCCGTCGCCAAATGTAGAGCATCAATCAAGCCCAAATTGCTATTCCCTCGTAACCGGGCGGCTGCAATCACCACCGCCTGAGTCACCGGGCAAAACCTCAGATTAGGAAAATGGGGTAAATCCTGAGCATATTCTTCAGCAATCTCAGGATATCCATCTCGCAAGGGTTTAACCATTAATTCAGCCAGCACCAAATCAGAGGCAACCCCCTGGCACTTCCCTTGCTCAATCATCTCCAAAACTTTCCGAGCTAGTTCGCCAAACTCTGGATTTCCTTCTAAAGCATAAATGAAAATCACACTGTCGAGAGCGATCAAAACCCCATCCAGGTCATCTAATCGCGCCATGACTCCCGTTCCCCACGAATATAGGCAACAGCATCCACCCCCCGCCAGAGATTTTGATGCTTGGCAAACAGGCGAGATGTGTAACTGGGAACGGGCATCATCACCACAGCACCATCCACGACTTTGATTTCTAAGGCATCCCCCGGCTTCAGCTTTAATGCTTCTCGAACCGTCACCGGAATCTCAATTTCATAGTTGCTACTCACTTGAGCCACAGTCATCGCGTCAACCTGAATCATTTGATTTCAATCATATAGCAATTTTTATCGTTTATCCGGAACCAACAAACTATGGATAACAACTGGATTTGTCCCGATATCAGAACCTACTGGAAACTCAGCCAACAACGAGACTCCAACCAATTCATCCTCCACACCCCAGATAACCACCATCACCATCAATTCTCCCCCACTGAAGCCCAAGCCCTGCGCTATTTCACTGGACACTATACCGTCAACCAAATCCAACAGAAACTCAGCGAAACCCTCCCCTCCAATTTCGTCACACAACTCCTGCAAAAATTAATCACCCTCAACATTCTCGCCCTAGACCCCTCCCACCTAAACCAACCCAACCCTACCCCATCCTTACACCAAAATCCCAATTCACCCCATCTCAAATCCAGCCTGCAATGGATTCAACACACCGACAACTATTGGATACTTCGTAACCCCGAAGATAGAACCTTTCTCCAACTCAACAATCAAACCAAAACCGTCATTAACGCCCTCGAACACCTCCCCCCCAATGCTATCTGCCAAACCTATAACATTCCCCCCAACCAACTGCGAATCCTCCTCCAACAACTCGCCGCCACCGCCATGCTAGAAGGAACCAAACCCCCGAAACCCCGCCGAGGTAAATTCACACCCCTACAACTCTTATATTTCCGCATTCCCCTGTTTAATCCTGATCCTTGGTTAAGCCGTCATGTTGAGAACCTGTCCTGGATTTGGACAAAGCATTTTGCTCTCACATTAGGTCTATTTTTAACGGTTTCCTTAATCATTGGACTGCACCAACACCAGGAAATTTTAGCGATTGGACAAAAACTAATCACCACACAAGGTAGCAACTTACTTCTCCCTTTTATCCTCCTCGCCTTACTGGTTGTTTCCCTCCATGAACTCGGTCATGCCTTCACCCTAAAACATTATGCCAATCAAGTCCCTCACCTGAATCTGCAAGTCTCAGAAATGGGAGTATTTTTCATGTTCCTGATGCCTGCGGCGTATACAAATACCAGTGATGCCTATTGTCTAGTCAAACAATATCAACGAGTTCTGGTTGTCGCGGCTGGGGTTCTCTGTCAACTGATTATTGCCGCGATCGCGCTTTGGTTATGGAATGGTTCTGTATCCGGGAGTTGGCTATTTACCACCAGTTATCTATTAATGGGGGCGGCATTATTCACTGTTGCTCTGAATCTCAATCCTTTGGCTAAATTTGACGGCTATTATCTCGCTGTTGCCTTAACTGTAATTAATAACTTACGCAGTCGTTCTTTTAAATTTTACGGCAATCTACTGCGACGAAAACCGATTCAAGAACGTCCCCGCGACGCCTGGATTCTGGCAGCTTATGCCCCGTTTAGTTTTCTCTATCTGCAATTCGTTTTCGGATTTATTCTCTATCGAGTAGTAGGCTGGAGTTTTGCCAATATTCCGACTCTGGCGATGAGTTTTTTGGTTCTCTGGGCGATTTATTTCTATTTTCCCCGTGATCAATAATTGGTATTTATGCGGCGTTGATTCTCATCCTTGTAGTGCGAGCATCTTGCTCGCTACATTGAGCATCTTGCTCGCTACATTGAGCATCTTGCTCGCTACATTGAGCATCTTGCTCGCTACATTGAGCATCTTGCTCGCTACATTGAGCATCTTGCTCGCTACATTGAG
>NZ_JAVJQP010000119.1:0-29265 GCF_040218875.1 Coleofasciculus sp. D1-CHI-01 | reverse complement strand
TTAGGGACAATTGTAGGGGCGGGTTTAGGGACAATTGTAGGGGCGGGTTTAGGGACAATTGTAGGGGCGGGTTTAGGGACAATTGTAGGGGCGGGTTTAGGGACAATTGTAGGGGCGGGTTTAGCCACAATTGTAGGGGCGGGTTTAGGGATTAAATTCAGCTATTCACCGATAACGGAACAACAAAACCCGCCCTCCTCACCGATAACGGAACAACAAAACCCGCCCTCCTCACCGATAACGGAACAACAAAACCCGCCCTCCTCACCGATAACGGAACAACAAAACCCGCCCTCCTCACCGAATAATGGCTCAAAAAAATCTGCCCTATCTCACCGATAACGGAACAACAAAACCCGCCCTCCTCACCGAATAATGGCTCAAAAAAATCTGCCCTTGTTCATGTTAACCCTTGGTCGGGGCGGGTTTAGTCACATCTAGGTTAGGGAAAAAACAATAATGGTAAAACCCGCCCCTACACAGGCGCTATGCCCGACTAGCTCTCTCCACTCCCCCTGCGCCCCCTGCGCCCCCTGCTCCCCCTGCTCCCCTTAATCCTCTCCCGCCAACGGTTCTGTCATCAACGTTTTTTGCACAGTTTTACTGAGAGATTCAGCGATAGGTTTGACCTCTGTCAAATCTCCTAAAGGTTCCATGGGAATCTGGATAGAAACCGCTACCCATGGTACTCGCTGACGCTTTAATTGAGCAATTTGGTCAACCCAAAACCATTGACGGGTAGCGGGATGACCCCCTGTCGCCCAAGCATACCATTGAACAACAGCAAAGGTTTGCTGTTGAGTCCAAGCGCGAAAGAGACGGGCATTAACTTGCGCCTGCTGGGATTGCGTTTCAACGGTAAAGTTTAAGCGTTGATGGGAATCCTTTTTCCATTGAAAGACACCATTAATATCCATCCATTCAACCTGAGGTTGATCAATCGGACCATTAGGAGGACGTAATAGGAGTAATACAGGTTTATCTAAGTCGCCCTTAATTTCCTGATAAGACCATTTATGCCCCCCTAACGTTACAGTTCGTTGCTCTAGGGTTTCCCAGTCCGGAATTTCTAGCCCCTCAATTTGCACCACTTTGATGCTACTGAAATTGGCAAATCTTGGTGGCTCAATCCACGACCAGTTGCCTGTCAAATAACTGGGTAATGCCCCGATCGCGACAATTACCAACAACAACAGTAACACGATCGCGCGGTTGAATCGCAGGCGTTTAATCACCTGGCTCAGTCTTGAGGATTTCATCAGATTTGCCTTCATGGGCGCAAGAGTGAGTAGGGGCGGGTTTAGGGATTTTCGGCTTGGCTATTGATGGTAACGTTTGTACAAAACCCGCCCTGACTAAATACAAACGTTTTTTAACCTTTCCCATCTCCCTCAGATACAGAATCAGGGGTTTGGGGTTCGGTATCAACAGAACGTTCAATGAGTTTCAGTAAAATCACTAACATTCCTAACATTCCCGCCGAATACAGATCCCCGCCCCAACTTTCATGTAGCCAATGGAACGCCCCATCCATCCCAGTACCATGGAAAAATGTGAGTAGGGTATTGCGAATGATATTACCAATCACACTAACCAACACCGCACCAATCAGCAAGAGTGTTGTCTTCTGTCGGGATATCCACGCCCCACTCCAGTACAACAGCATTAAACTCACATATAAACTGGTAAACAGCATCTTTAACCCGGCACAGTGGGGGGCGACTTCGACAATTCGTCCGCCGACAAATAAGTTAATGCCGACAACATTAACATCAATGCCAAATTGAATCAAAAGAAATCCGGCAACTCCAGCAATAAAGCGCTGTAGGGGTAAGGCGTAGGGTTCGATTAAGTAAGGAAATGCCGTTGGTGTTGCTAAAATTACCAAAAGTAGAGGAAAGCTTTGTAAGCGTAAGCCCGGAATCCCTTTAAACCACAAACAAAGTCCGGCTAAAACCGTGGGAAAGGAAATATTAACCAGTTCCGATTGACCCGACAGATAAAAGACACCACCAACTGCCAGTAATCCTAACCCAATATAATTCGATTTATCCGGGATTGCTTGCCACTGCTGGCGATGAGTCCAGGCGATATAGGCGGCAAAGGGCAGTCCAATTAAACCGTGGCTAAAGTATTCGTGTTCAATGCTAATACTTTTATTTAGCCAACCATCATACCAGTGGATGAGTAGAGGCGCATAGAGGATAATCAGTAAAGCCGCGATCGCACCATCCCACAGGTGACGGTCAATGGCAGTAGGAATCTTTTGTCCAAGTTGCATAATTGTACCCCGAAATTACAGCCGCCGGATGCGGTTAAAACAGGCTATTGAGGCAATCAACCACTCGCTCAATTTGAGCGTTACTTATTCCAGGATACATAGGCAATGATAAAATTTCCTGGCATAAGGTTTCGGCATGAGGAAAATCACCCGCTTGATAGCCCAAATAGTGATAAGCGGGTTGTAGATGACAAGGGAGGGGATAATGGATACCTGTTTGAATCCCGGCGGTATTGAGTTTCTCTTGCACCATTTCCCGACTCAGGGAACAGGCGGCGGTAATCCGAATCACGTACAGATGATACACATGACCGGTACCGCTGTGGTTTTGGATGGGGATAATTCCTTTTTCCGCTAGCGGTGCTAATAATTGGTCATAATACTGGGCGGCGGCGTTGCGAGACTGATTCCACTGGGGTAAGTGGGGTAACTTGGTGTTGAGAACCGCTGCTTGGATGGAATCTAAGCGACTGTTTTTGCCCAGTTCTGAGTGATAATATTTACGAGGTGCGCCATAATTCCGCAGCGATCGCAAGGTTTGATAGATATCGGGATCACTGGTTAGGGCGATTCCGCCATCGCCAAACGCGCCTAAATTCTTACTCGGATAAAAGCTAAAACCAGCGGCTTCACCCACCGAACCCGCCCGATACCCGTCCCGTTGGGCTAAATGAGCTTGGGCGGCGTCTTCAAAGAGTAACAGGTTGTGGCTATGGGCAAAGTTGAGTGATTGCGGCGGTGATACCATCTGACCATAGAGGTGAACGGGTATAATCGCCTTGGTTTTGGGGGTGATGGCTTTTTGCGCTGCATTCAGGTCAATTAGGGCGGTGTTGGGGTCACAATCGGTTAAGACGGGTGTCGCTTTTGCCTCAAGCACACCAATGAGAGTGGCGATAAAGGTATTGGCAGGAACAATCACTTCATCACCTGCACCAATACCATTTGCTTGTAATCCTAGCGCGATCGCATCGGTCCCGGAAGCGACACCGACACCATACTCTGCACCAGACGCCGCCGCAAATGCCGCTTCTAACTCGGCTAAGGCTTGACCTAAGACAAAATCACCGCGCTGGATAACCGTCTGAATCGCTTGTTCAATGTCCGCTTGAATCGGCTGGTGTTGCAGCGTTAGATCAACAAAGGGAATGGTTTCTGGGGGGGGAGGATTCATGAATACACTGGGAAAGAATAGGAGTTTGCTAAGTTAGGTTATTTTATCCCTTATTTAATTTATGTCCGATTTAGGTGCTAATGCCTACCCCTGAATTATCAAGTTTTGGTAAAGTTTCCGGTTAACCTGCGTCTGGTAGCAACGTTGTAGGGGCGGGTTTTACCGATAACATTTTGGAATCAACCGATAACGTAACTAAACCCGCCCTTCTCTACCATGATGGTGAGGGAACGATGAATGATTTTCACCAAAAAGCTACAATTGTAGCTAAGGGAGTAGCATCGGGAGAACTTCATGAATCGGCTACAACGGATGAACTTTAGAACCTTATTTGCCACCGCTCTTTGTTTAAGCCTAATTAATAGTGTAGACCTAGAGGTATCGCGCGATCGCATCAGCGCATCGATTGATATGGGTCATGACGTCTACGCTAGAAGCAGTGGGGGACGCAGTAGTGGCGGTTCCTTTAGTCGTGGTTCATCCTCACGTTCGGGTTCCAGCAGTAGCAGCCGTTCATCTTCCCCTAGCCGTTCATCCTCCCCTAGCCGTTCATCGTCTCCTAGCCGTTCATCCTCCCCTCCATCATCGTCGAGAACATCTCCATCTCAATCTAATCCTACCAATAGGGGAACAACCGGGGGACGAGCTAGTGGCGGGACATTAAACAAACCCACATCTCCACCTCCGACTCAAACCAAGCCGAATCAACCGAATCCCTCCTCAACCAAACCCAGTCGTACCTCTCACCCGTCTTATGGACATGGACATAGTTCAGTGGAACTGGAAATTGAAATCGAAAATGACGATAACGATTTCCAGAATTATCCGCCAACATCCTATCCCGGGACAACCTATTCAGCACCGCCTCCACAAAATCAAACCCTTCCGGATTCAGCGACAACCGATTCAGCCCCGCCTGAACCACCCAATCAAAGCCTGACCAATCCGGAATCAACTAATAGTACAACTCCACCGCCAGCTACTGCGCCAGCCACGAATCCAACTCAAGCGGTGAGTTCCACGAAATCAGCGAACCCGTTACCTGTCTTGATCGCTTTACTATTTTTTGGTGTCGGTATTTTCCTGGTTGTTTATATACTAATCAGGTTAATTTTGTCTCTCCTCAAACGCCGAAAAGTCGCCACCAATGAACTAGACAATGATATTGTCACGGTGAGTAAATTACAGGTAGCCTTATTTGCTCACACCCCAAACTTGCAATCAGAGTTATCGGAACTCGCCTTAACTGTCGATACAACGACTCCCGAAGGCTTACTCGAACTGCTACAAGAATCGGCGTTAGTCTTGCTGCGTCATTCAGATACCTGGAGTCATGTATTAAGTAGTTCACAAAGCGTTGATATCGAGGAAGCAAAAACACTATTTACAAAACTTTCGGTAGAAGAACGCAGCAAATTTAGTGCCGAAACCCTCAGCAATGTTGGTGGAAGAGTGCGGTCTCAAGTTCCGGTAATGCCCGATGCTCAGGAAGACCCAGCGGCTTATATTGTCGTGACACTCTTAGTTGGAACGGCAGATGATCACCCGTTGTTTGGCGACATTCGTTCAGCAGAAACCCTGAATCAGGCATTAAAAAAAGTCGCGTCAGTGCGTCCTGAGTATTTGATGACCGTGGAACTGCTTTGGAGTCCTCAGAGTCAAGACGATAGCCTAACTTATGATGAATTGTTGACCGAATATACAGATATGATTCAAATCATTTAATTAGGAAAAATGCCTCCTCAAGAGGAAATGTAGAGACGTTGCATGCAACGTCTCTACTAACACAGGGGGTTAAATAAAGGGCGACCCGAGCAAATTGAGGGGATAAAGTTGTTGATTTGTGCCAGCGGGTCGCCCCTACACAAATACAAAAGGCGACATGCTCCCGTTCCTATTTCCCATACCCCTATCTCGTGAAATTTAATTTTATCCTACTCCTTATCGATGAGAAAAAACCATGAAATTTATAAGTCCTAAAGTCGATTATGCGTTTAAAAAAATATTTGGTTCTGACCAAAGCCAAGAAATACTGATTAGTTTTCTCAATGCCATTATTTATAGTAACAAAAACGTTATTCGTTCTTTAACCATTCTCAACCCATACAATCCTGGTAAAGTTCGAGAGTTAAAGGAGAGCTATTTGGACGTGAGAGCCATTTTGTATGACGGCTCGACTGTTATTATTGAAATGCAAGTATCCAGCACAAAAGCTTTTGATAAACGGGTCGCTTACAACCTCGCTAAGACTTACGCCAATCAGTTAGGCGTTGGCGAAGGTTACTGGCTGTTAAATCCAGTAATTGCTATAAATATTGCTGATTTTATCATGTTTCAAGAAACCCCTAAAGTTGTGACAAAGTTTATTTTCAAAGAAGAGGAAGAGTCATTTAAGTATAAAGCTGTAGAATTACAACTCATTTTCATAGAATTACCAAAATTCAATAAAACCTTGTCTGAGTTAAATAGTTTGACGGATAAGTGGATTTACTTTATTAAAGAAGCAGCAACCTGGGAAAGCATTCCAGCACCATTAGCGGAAGTATCTGCAATAGAGAAAGCGCTAAATATCGCGAATCAAGCAAATCTCACCGTAGAAGAATTGGAGGAATTGGAGCGGCGAGCAATAATGTTACAAGATGAAACAGGGCGAATCATTCAAGCTAAAGATGAAGGAATTCTACAGGGAAAGCTCGGAGTAGTAACAGCTTTACTCCAGCAGCGTTTTGGCGAAATTCCTAAAAACATTAGCAGGAAAATAGAAGGTTTGTCTGGGAAAAATTTAGAACGTTTAGTCCAGACAATTTTAAGCTTTAATAGCCTGGAAGATTTGTCGAATTGGTTAGAACAAGATACATCGGCAGAATAAGCACCATTGTAGAGACCGTCCATGTTTGGTCTCTACATAAATGATGTGTCCTAAACGCTATGGCGGTTGCTATATGTGCTTTCGCTAACCTTTTCCTACCCTCATCTCCTCTCAACGTTGAGACCAAGGAATCTCAGAGTTATCTGCTAAGAGACTCGCCACAGCCGCCGCGCCATACCGATTAAGATGACTCGGATCAGCAAAATACTGATTCTGATTTTTCCATTGCTCTCCTAAATCCACAAAAACAAACTCATTGCGAGCCGCTTTTTGCTGCATTCGCTTGCGGAATTGCCGTTCACGAGTTAAACGCACCGAATCTAAATAATCATCACTTACAGGCAAATTCACAATCACCAAAGGAATCTGCTGCTGTGCTAAAAACGCCTGAATCGAATTCAACGCCACCGCCTGCGAACCGGCAAAGCTAAAGGGTTGATAATCCGCATCATAACGCCCCGCCACACGAGGATTTTTCTGATAGTACGTTTTCGGGTCAAATTTACTATCCATCGGCAAAAAGCCATTGGCATCCATCGCGATCGCACTGTACCCTGTAGTATTACGTGCCAGTGCTAGTCGTTGCGGTTGGCTTCCGCCTAACTGAGTTAAAAGTAACCGAGTCTCTGGGGTAGAAACAGGATTACTACTGGTTTCAAAGGACACTCGGGTTAACCGCCAGCGTTCAGCCGTGTCATTAGCGGGTATAGTATTTCCCGGTTGTGTCGATTTCTCTGAGTCGGGACTCTGGGTAATGGATGCCGGAATCTCTTCACAAGTATTTGGGGTTTTGGTCGTCGATTCCGGTAGTTTGGGGCGATTCCCTGCCATTACCTGTTGGTATCCCGCCGATGTTGCCAAACTATTATAAGTTTTATCCGTTCGCCCACTATTAAACGCCCGCACGCCATCTGCCCAAATCACCAGGCGCGGGAGTTGTTCTGGCGTTAAAAGTTGCCGCAGTTGAAAATCGACCACTTGAGCCGTCGCCCCATTCACGCCAAAGTTGAAAATTTTTAACCCCCCTTTGCCGTAACGCGCCAGAACTTGTTGCAGTTGTTGGGGATCAATACCAACTAATGCCCGTGAACTGCCCACAATCAGGACATCTGGCGGACCAACGGCGGCGACGTAAGACAGATACAGCAGGAGTTGTTCTTCAAAGATGGGGTTATTAAAGCTGGCAAAGGGTAGAGGAGAGGTTTTTGTCGTCGCTTTTTGTTGGGCAACATCTAAGTTGTTCAGATATTCTGCCACCTTTTTCTGAGCAAACGCTCGTTTCGGACTATCCGGTGGCACCGATTGCATCGCTTCAATCGCTTGAATCCAGCCTAATACAACCAAATCCCAATCTTGGGGGGATTGGGCAGATTGGGCAAGATTCGCCGCCCCCATCGCTTTGTCAATCGCTTTGGTAAAGGGATCAACTTGGGGCGGACAGGATGGGGAATTTTCCACCGCTAGAATTGATTCAGCCGGGGAGTCAGCTTGAGATGGAGAATGCTGACCCTCTGCCGTATCAGGAGGTGAATTCAAGGAACAGCCAGTTACCCCCACCAATAAGGCAGCGAGGGCGGTATAGGGACGTTTGCAGTAAAAATTAGCCATAAGGCGATCGCACTCTTGATTGAAATCTTGTGCTGAGAACCACACTCAGCAGGAATTTATAGCCAGATAGTTCTATCCTTATTATGCTCAAAATCGGGATCATAATGGAGATCTCAATGTATCCACCCGTCCAGATTTTCTCCCTGTCCCCCTGCACACGGGCGGGTTTAATTCCATCTGGGTGAGGTCAGACACGATAGTCGTGAAACCCGCCCCTACACACGGGCGGGTTTAATTCCATCGGGGTGAGGTCAGAAAGGATAATCGTGAAACCCGCCCCTACACAAACTCAAAACTCCCACCCAAAGAACTACGGCAAAAATCGATCTAACGCGGTTTTCAATTGTTCAATTTCCGCCTCCATGTTACCTTCCTCCGCCGCCCGACCGATACACTCACTTAAATGCTCATCTAGAATAACTCGGGCAACTCGATTTAATGCGCCTCGCACCGCCGCAACTTGCACCAACACATCTGGACAAGGGCGGCTTTCCTGTACCATCGTCTTAATCCCTCGGATATGTCCCTCAATTCGAGAAAGCCGATTGACAATTCGCCGCAGAGACTCCTCATCGTGAACATGGGCGTGGGTTGATCCACCATGATCATGATCATGCTCACCATGGCTGGGGTGGAAGGATTGATTCAGCGAATGTTGGTCTGAGTCTGACCGAGTATAGGTTTCATTAATCAATGGCTTAGCTCCAGTTCGGGATGGGTAACGTTGATGGATTAGTTCTTCTGTTCATCCTAATCTAGAGTCGAGATGTTTGGGAGCCAGGTTTTCCAATGGAGGGGAATCGCCCATCGCTGAAACACTCTTGGCTCAAAGAACGTCCTGGATCAACCAGCCAATGTTAAGCGATTGTGACAATAATTTGGATAGATGATCATAGATACATAGAACTGAACTCAAGAATAAGGCTATGCGATTGACAACGTTGTTCCCTCGGTTACGCCAAATCAGTATTTATCTGATCGCGATCGCGACAGGTGTTCTGTTTACGGTTGGGTTTTATAATGTCTCACCCTCTCATGCTGAACCCATCTTGACAAATGAACCCGAATCCCCAATTGTTCTAGCCCAACGCCCACCCATTACAAATATCGGCGGCAGTTTTGTTACAGCGGCGGTGAATCAAGTCGGACCGGCTGTGGTACGAATTGACACGGAACGTACAGTAACACGCCGCCTCGATCCATTTTTCGATGATCCCTTCTTCCGGCGGTTTTTCGGGGAGGATGCATTTCCCCAAATGCCCCAAGAACGCCGTCTGCGGGGTCAAGGATCTGGCTTTATTATTGATCCTACTGGTGTAGTGGTTACCAATGCCCATGTGGTGGATCGGGCAGATAAGGTAACGGTGATTCTCAAAGACGGACGCCAGTTTGAAGGAAATGTCCAGGGTGTCGATGAAATCACAGATTTAGCGGTGGTCAAAATTGATGGCAACAATTTGCCAGTTGTCACATTGGGAGACTCGACTAACGTACAAGTTGGGGATTGGGCGATCGCGGTGGGTAATCCCTTGGGGTTAGATAATACTGTAACCTTAGGGATTATCAGTACCCTCCAGCGATCGAGTGCAGAAGCCGGGATTCCCGAAAAACGACTTGATTTCATTCAAACCGATGCGGCGATTAACCCCGGTAATTCGGGTGGTCCACTGTTAAACCAACAGGGACAAGTGATTGGTATCAATACCGCGATTCGTCCGGATGCGATGGGGATTGGGTTTGCCATTCCCATCAATAAAGCTAAAGAAATTACCGCCAAATTGATGCGGGGTGAAAAAGTTGTCCACCCGTTCATCGGCATTCGCATGACTACCCTAACCCCGCAACTGGCGCAAGAAAATAATCGCGATCCCAATTCCTCGTTTATGGTACCGGAAGTAAATGGGGTTTTAGTCGTGCAAGTTGTACCTGATTCTCCAGCAGCAGCAGGAGGTATGCGTCGTGGGGATGTTGTTACAGCGATTAATGGGCAATCGGTGACAAGTGCTGAACAGTTACAACGCTTAGTTGAGAATAGTGGTGTGAATCAAGTTCTCCAAGTCAAAGTGGTGCGGGGGAATCAGACGAAAACGTTATCAGTGCGGACAAGCGAAATGCGAGAAACGACTTAGTGTAGTGGGGTAGGGGTGCAGGGGAAGCAGAAATAACCCATCAGTAAACTGTGGATTGTTTACGGTTAACCAACAACTGGTGGGTTATTTTAATTCTATTTTTCTGAAAAAGCTGGCAGGAATTGAATGTTTTTGACCAGCACAAGCATTTGCTTGTTGCTAAATAACATGACCCTAATTATACATAATGCACCTATTTTTAAGGCGTTTGAGAACTCTAAAAGGGAAAGTTTTGGTTGTCATTAGCATCACCAGTGCAGTAAGTTTAGCGACCTATATGGGGATAAAACAAGCTTTTCCCTAACCTATCGCCGTGATATAAAGCTTTTGGTGGAACCGATAACAAATGAAGCGAAAACCGTTCAATTTGAGACGATTAGTTCTGCGCCTGAATCAGTTCAGTTCCTAGTCAAGACTATTTCAATGTAGACTACGCCACTTAAATTGAAGTCTTACAGTCTCCGCTCATCTTATCTCCAATTCTGGAAAAAATTCGCACTCAGTATCCCACATTCAGCTTAGAGGACTTCAAAAAAGGATTAACCATTCAATGGCTTCACCGGGAACAGCAGCAGGTATCCAGCCCAACCAAGATTATCGACGTTCGCTACTTGAGCAAAGTCTGAAGAGACTAACCATCACCCTTCTCATACTCCTTAGCTAACTTTTGTAATTTAGTTGCTCCTTCTTTGATCGTTTCAAGCATTTTTGTAAAAGACTGCTCAACTTGCTCCGTCGCTTCTTTGAACTTAGTTGCACTTTCTCGGAGATTAGGATCAGTTTCTGGGGAATGATATTTTTCTCTTAGCTTGTTGGGCAATTCTGTAATTGCTTCGTCCGTTTCAACGCCTTGCCCTTGCAAATATTCTCGGAGACTCTCCAGATGAGAACGGGCTGTTTCTAGTTCAGTGTCGTCTTCTGAGGTTGCTGCCTGAACTACATCTTGAAAACCAGTGACGACATTTTGCCATCTTTCTTGAATAGCATTGGGGTTGTCGCTAAGTTCTTGCGGAGAAATTCCTAAAAGAGAAGCAATAGGGTTAGCAGGAGTTTGAGAAAAGTCATTTACCGAAGGTGTTTGTCCTTTGGCAGCAGTAGCAAAGTTGCTAAAGGTAGAAAAGGCATTCTTCGTCTCTTGCCAGGCTCTATTTAATTCAGCTTCGATGTAAGGTTGAGCTTGTTCGGTGCTTATTTCCCAATTATTTATTGCTTGTAGTTCAACTTCTTTGCTCTCATTCCTTAAGTTGCGGATAGTAAAGTTCCCTATAGGCAGTTGCTGCTGGTTGGGAATAAGAAAGTATCTTCTACGAGTGGAGTTTGTCCACAGGGAGCAGTTTTCTGAAGTTTCTTGCTGAGATTTAAGTTTTTGCTCCCATTCTAAGAGAGCTTTTTTCCGTTGCTCTCCCCAACGATAGCCACCGAGAGTGCCATCGGTTCTAACTACGCGGTGGCAGGGAATTATTAAAGCAATAGGGTTTTTGGCACAAGCTTGAGCAACGGCACGAGTGGCAGTAGGTTTATTTAAGGCTTGAGCTATTTCTTTGTAGGTGCAGGTTCTGCCGAAAGGAATGGTTTGCAGGTGTTGCCAAACTTGCTGCTGAAAGTGGGTTCCCTGAACATCTAAAGGTAGGTTAAGTTGAGTTTGTTGATTTCTAAGGTAATTTAAGATTACTTCCAGAGATGAGACGAGTGATTCTTGATCGTGGCTTAGTTCTACTTCTGGATACTGTTGTTTGAGAGTTTCTAGTACTTCAGTTTCTGAGTTACCAAGGCTAACCGTGCAAATGCCTTGGTCTGTTTGCGCTACTAAAAAGTTACCTAAGAAGGAATTAGCGATCGCATATCTGATGTGTTTAATCTTTTTGTTTGTTGATGTTTTTTGGCTAGTCATTATAGTAATGTATAATGTATATACTGAGATGCTTTCATAAGCGGGTGAAGTCGAGTGTCAGAGCAACAAAACGTTACAGGTGGCAATCATAAACATATTAACGGTCAATTAGCTGCAAAAAGTAAGTACTTATCCTGGCTATTGCGTCATGGTGCATATGAGCAAAACTTGACTATGGACGAAGCTGGATGGGTTAAACTTAAAGAAATATTACCAATCCTTGATATTTCTCAGCCTGAGCTAGAGCAAATAGTGAATACAGATACTAAACAGAGATTTCAACTAATAAATCAAAGCATTCGTGCCTGTCAGGGGCATTCAACTAAAAATCGTGCAGTCACACCTGATGCCCTAGAAAATTCATGGTTAGAATATACTGATGATCATTCTATTTGGCATAGTACCACAGCAGGCAATATTTTCAATATTGCCTGTGAAGGGATTAAGCCGATGGCACGAACTCATGTCCACTGTGCTTCCCGTTACGATAGTTCCGTTGGCAAGCGCACTAATGCACCAATACTCCTAGAAATTTCACCAAGCAAAATTCGTGACGCAGGCCTCAAAATATTTGTTGCTCCTAATGGTGTTGTACTTACTAGATACGTCCCTCCCGAAGCAATTATCAACTTAATAGCAGTGACTAAGCGAGCAAAAAAACAAGAAGCCACCTTAAGAAAATATCTAGGTCTTTCTTTATCATAAATTAGCTAGTGATTTGGATATTCGAGATAATTGGCTTACTAAAATTGAATAAAAGATCAGTGCTAGCTATTAGTAAATTTTTCCAAGGTTGCCCAACGTTCAACATCCTCACTAGTAAATTTAGGTTCAACCACAATAAATTTACCACGACTTTCGGCAAAATAAGTTTTACCTGTTGGTTCTAAAAGGCTTCTTTTCAAAATAGCTTCAAGTATGCAGTCTCTAGAAGAACTAGATTTACCCATTTGCGAACGTAGGTTATTACGCATTTGCTCAAGTTCTTCAGGGGGATTAGGGGGATTTTCACCACTCACATAGGAGCGAGTCGATATATGGTACATATGATAAAGCCTAGTAACATAATCAAAACCAAATTCAATGGGTGTTTCAACAGAAACAAATTGATTTACCTTCGGATGATTTTCAACCCACTTTTTTACAGCTTGAAATAGGTCTACGAAAGGAACAACTAGACTGTTTGCTAAATCATTATCGAAATGACGAACTATCAATTTAGGTGTGCCTTCGGGAGGAAAAGGTGTGAAATAGAGTGTCCCTAGAGGACTATAAAGAAACCTTTTTAGCCCCATCCTATTCTTTAGGTTAATAAAATTTTGCATAATTACTACTGCATATCAATTACTACAAATTTTTCTTTAGATGCTGACCAATGTACATTGTCAGAATGATTCTGTAGTTTTTTAAAGAGTTGCTCTAGATAAGTATTTTGGCTATTTTCTAGAAGAGTACTAACAGTGTCATATGCTTCCTTAACCATTGGGTCATCTATTGCATTTGGCAATGGTATTGTGTTGGGGTCGAAATCACGGACTATCCAATCATAACCTTGCTCATAAATCTCGACAACTTCAAGATTATCGCTCAATTTTGGATGAGTATCAACGGCATTCTTCGTACCTTTGAGTAAGTCAATTGACTGCGGCATATCATCTAAGCGCTCTCTAAACCAACGTTTGAGTGTACGGTCAGCAGATCCAGGATCTGAAGGAAAGAAAAGTTGTCCTTCACCTCCACGATATCCATCAGGAGTATCAAGACTCTTATCACCTCTAAATTCATGAAGTTTCTCTCTAAAGCTATCATTTAAGTTAGAATCAAATGCATTCCAAGTTTTTGGAAATTCTTGCTTAGACAAAAGTCTTTGATATAGTCCTTGTTCCACCCATCTCTTTTCAAAGAATTCATTGGCTTCTTCTATATTTTTGTAAGCCTTCTGCATATCTAGAAATTGTTTATCTGTACGAAGCATTAGCTGCTGCATAAAACCTTCTTTTGCTTTGTCTGAAAGTTCCTTCTCAAATAGTTCTTTCAATTTATCATCAAGAGCTTTAAACTTCTCCATACTGTCTTCGAGCTGACGCAATGATTTTCTCATCTGAGCATCATACGCAATTTCAGCAATGCCATCTAACTTAGATTGGAAGAAGTCATACTTAGCAATTTCCTCAGCGTATTCGTCAGCAAACTCTGTGACATCCCTACAGTAAGGTGAACACAAATAACGACGACCGTTTTTAGTGTATTTAAGCTGATGATTACCCGGTAAATCAACAACCTGTTCTAGATCAGATAAATACTCTTCCTTGACTTTGCTTGGGGTATCCTTAATATTGTTGTTTACTGAATGTTCAGGACTTATATCTCGGTTACGTGGAGCATTCCTAGTCGTTTTTTCTACTCCCTCTTCAGCCGTCTCACCAGCAGCACCCTTACCAACCTTACCTAACAACTCATCAGCATAGCGCATTAAAGTTTCGCCAATCTCACCCAAAGCACCCAATACTGACTTAGCCGCACCACCGGCATTTCTCAACAGCTTGCCAATACCCTTAACAATATCAATAACGAAGCTGCCTAACTTCGCTAAGCCCTTAAATGCTAATCCCAGAGCCTCTCCTGTCCAATCTAGTACTTTAAGGACGACTTGCAGTACTTTCATACCACCCCTGGCAGCATTAGCTGTACCTGCAGTGAGAATAGCGAGAACGACCTCAAAGACAATTGTGCCAGCTAACCAGCCGACAGAATTCCCCATCGTTCCTTCCGCACTATCCTGCATCATGAACTCGCAAATCTTCTCAGCTAGTTGACCCCCAGCATTGGTAATTGCTGCCTCCACAGCACCCCAAACAGCACTCAACTTCTGCATTAAGCCCTCGAAAGTTAAACCTTCGCCACCGCTAAATTCTTCCTGGAGAGCAGGCATGAATCCTTCTGTTACTTGACCCACAGGTGGTTGCAGTTCACCGCTCATCGCTTGCAAGCTTTGACCGATTTCTGCTTTATTCACACCTGGTTCTGCTGCACCTTCTTCCGTAGCAGCAGCATTAGCTGTAGGAGCAGCGGGTTCCTCGCTAAAAGCTTGGTTGGCTGTGTCGTTCAACCAGGTCATTAGGTTGCTCAAACCGTTAATGAGTTGGTAAGCTAGCACAAAAGGATCAGTTAAACCTTCCCACAGACCTCTAAGGAAACCTTTAACAAATCCCCACATAAACGCAGGACTACCGCCGCTAATAATTTTGGCTAACTTATTGGTGACAGCAACTTTAACGCTGTCATCTTGATTCCGCACTCCCTGCAAGAAGCCAAGTACACCAGCCTTAATCATTGGCCAGAGTAGTCCAAACATGGGTAAGTCTGGGAGTACTTCTAGGAAGCCAATAACGGCATCAAGGAGCAAGTTAATGATAGGTGCTTTATAACAATCCGGTAGTAAGCGCCAAGCTGTGCCAGCTAAAATAACCGGAATCATACTGGGGTTAACTAATGCCAGCCCCAGAGAAGTCAATACACCGATATAAGGTTCAATCTTAGCCTTAACTTTTCCGGCAAAAGCAACTACTGACTCAGACACAGTTTGAAAGGTTGTCTGAGCAAAAGTTACTAGCTGTTGTACTCCATCTGATATTGTCTGTACAAAACCCTGGGCTAAACTCAGTAAAGGTACTCCTGTGACTGAACCCAGCAGAGAAAGCAAACCCTCACCAATTTGCACTACTTGCTCAACAAAGCTACTTACTGCACCTTGGAAAGCTTGAGAGAAGCCTTGGATACCACTTAATAAACCTGGCAGGATGGTATTTCCCATCTCCTCGTGAGCTGTTTTGACAATATCTGGATTATCTTTATTCGCCCATAACCATTGCACTGATTCCACTAACTGCGGGACAAACTTAACTACAGCTACAGTTAAGCCCACTGGGGAGAAGGCTAACATCACTGTGAGGACGTTTGTGATCGGTTCAATAACTGGACCAAAGGTTTCCTTAATTGTTGACCAAATTGAGGAAGCTTTTTCCTTGAGCCAAGATAAAATACCACCTTCCCCATCTCCCCCAATACCTAGCTGTTCTAAAACCCAGTTCCAAGCCTTACCGAGAAAATCACGAATCGGTGCGCCCCAGTTCCAAATAGTTGTGGCAAATTCAGTCACAGCATTGAATACGCCACCTGCTACACCCATCAAAGCATCAAAAGCTGGGGCAATTAATAGGTCACTAACTTGCTGGAAAACACTACTAACCAGAGAAAAGGCTTCTTGTAATGCTTGAATAACCGGGTTATCTGCTAAGCCTTCGGCAAACTCACGCACAGAGTTTAATTTGTCGGCAAAGGCTTGACAAGATGCTTCATCACCACTGAGTACACCTTGGATATTGGTAAAAATCCCCTCTAAACCGCCTTGAAACTGACCAATAGCTGTAGCAATATCCACATTGCCCATAACTCCTTGTAGCCAGGATTCAATTCCGCCCTCTAATTTTTCTTGGAGAATACCTTCGGGTCCATTGCGGATTAATTCTGCTAGTTGCGGTGAAAACCTAGCCACAATATCAGCAAAGGCTTCTTCCCCTACTTCAGCAACATCTTCAACCCTATCTCCTACCCACTCGGCACCAGAACTAACAGTGTCACTCACAGCCTCGCCAACACTGCTAACAGCATTACCAATATCGGATAAACCAAAGGCTTGAATATTTTCCTCGCCAGAGGGAGTAGATGAAATAGTTTGCCTCTGTATTTGCTCTTCTTTTTCGCACTTGCTACATTTAGCCTGGATAGTCGGTTCATTGTCTAATGAAGCAGCAAGGGGATCTGAGTTTTCTACGAACTGGATAACTTCTTGTTCATTTCTATCAGTAGTAGCTTCTTTTTGAAGCTTGTCATCTTTTGCCTTTGAGCTAAGATCCAGCTTTGTCTGAACCATTCGCCACAGAAATAATGAGTTGCCGAATCCCAACACTCCATGAGGTTGGGTATCCTGCAACTCCTGCTCAGATTGAGATCCTTGCTCTTGCTCGGATGGGACTGGTTTGCTTTGAAGGTGTGACCCATTTTGCTGCACTACATGAGTCAATTCATGCGCCAACAACTCTTGCCCATCCCGACTTCCTGGATTATATTCTCCCTGTTTAAAAAAGATATCTGGTCCCGTCGTAAATGCCCGCGAATGTAAAGAGCTATTAAGTTGATTAGCATTCCCATCAGTATGCACCCTCACGCCACTAAAATCAGCCCCAAACGCCTGCTCCATTGGCTCCCTAACGTCCTCCGAAAGCCCCCATCCGCCACCTTGGGCTTGCTGAATACTTTGCTCGACAGAAGCGTCAACCGTACCTCCTCCAACACCACCATCACGCATCACTGTTGGCTCAACGACAGGCTCTACCTTTCCTTGTACAGGTTGCTGGGACGTGGGAGAATTAATCTGTTCGACGACTTTTGCCGCTACTGTGTCGGCTTCCTGTTCGTACTTATCTCCTGGCTGCCCGACTGTTAACTTTCTCTGGAGTGGAGTCAGGGGGTGTGGCATCAGGGTGGGCATTTTCTGTCCGACGACATCAGCAACTGAAATCCCTGATTCGGACTTAGGCTGCACCGTTGGCGTTTCTGTCTCCTTATCACCCTTGGCTTCCAGACTTCGCATCACATTCGCGGCGAGTCTATCCGCCAAGTCTCTGGAATACTCTCCTATTTCCGGCGACTGAGACGATTTCTTATTTGGCTTGGGTTGAATCTAAAAATGCCCTAATTTAGACGGACTCTTACTTTTTTTCTGTGCCGTCCTTGGAGTCCAGGAGGAATTTTTCTTTTGTAGTGGTTTATACATGATGCCGCCTCAGTTGCCTGGTGATTTGCTTTCTTTGAGCCTGTTGCCTCAAGAATTCTGGGTGATTCTCCCATAAGCCAACGCCTGCCTACTCCTGGGAAACACCTGTAAGCCAAGTGACCCAAGACGTCTTGAGACGTGGTGAAATTATAAACTGTTTTTTCCCAACTTCATTCAAACTACAATATGCCTTAACATAGAAACCATCAAACTCTTGCTAGAAACCAGTAGACATCTATTTTTTCTCCTGTGCTTCAGGAGAATATTGACATACTTAGAGCTAGTGATCGCGCTAAAGTTTTAGACGCTATTGAGATACACCTGAGTCTGAACCCTGAAAGAGCCGGATTTGACCCAGCTAAAATGGTGCAATAAAAAATTAGCGTAAAACCTTGTCAGGTAAAGATTGTAGCATTTTTCTAAAATCACAATTAAGGTGGGTCACGCCACGACGAGATCGGCGATCGCATTCAGTCGCTCTAGCGCGATCGCCGCTTGTGGAGAGTTGCTGGGTTTGGCGATCACCGATACGTAGGGTGCGTCGCGACGCACCCTACAACTTAGAACTCTATCCTCCCAAAACCAGACTTCAGCAACGCTTTCCCTGGTAATAGTACCCGCCCTCATCAAATTGAGTTTCATGTTGAATATACCAGTCTTCTAATACTTCCAAGGCTGGGAAATTGTATAAGACGTTTTTACGAACATCATAGGGTTGATAAGCACCTGTAGTAGAAACCCAATGATACCAAGTGTGATCGGGCAGCATTCCTAAATAAAGATCTTCGAGATTTTCCACTGGCAGCATTAGTGACTGGCGATAGTAGCGTAGGTTAGGCTCCATCTCCTCAAGAGCCTTTGTCGCTATACTTTCAAGCTCTTGACGACTCCTGGAAGTAAGTCTGCCTTCTACATCAAACTGCCAATGTTGAGAAAAGTCATCTAAGTTTTCACCTAACCATTCAAAAAGTAATGACATCGATTGGTCTGCCACCTGTCTTGAAGCATCAGATAAACAGCGAATAACTGCCGCGCGTGCCTCCTTAAGACCGAATAAAGCAAGACTTGTCACTATATCACACCTAACTGCGTCAGAGGGATGGTGCAAGCCTTTAAGTAGCGGTGGTAATGACTCTGGACGGGGAATTCTGCCGAGCCAGCGACAAGCAGTTGCCTCGGGTTGATCCTTTTGGGAAACAAGACTTATAAGTCTATCATAAGCCGCTTCGCTGTTGTAAACTGCCCTCAAACCTAGGGCAGTTAAAGAGAGTATTCCGTCGGATTTTTTCTCCAACTCTTCAGCAACAGGCAGTCCCTGTTCCGGTATCAATGTCACTAAAGAAGCCAAAATATAGGCGAGATTAGATTCCTCGTCATCCCCTTGGAGATAGGAGAGGATGGTAGGCATAATATCTTCGGAGCGCTGACGAATCAAAGCATCAACTAATACCAGCATGGGAATTTCTGGAGACTCCTGCTGTCGTTGGCGTAGAACTTCTTCTTGCAAAGCTGACACTGTTTCTGAGCTGGGTGTGAGCCAACTGAGGTTTAAGCGTCCTAGAGTTGCACACCAACTACCTCTATGGCGAGCAGCACCCAACAGTGCAGTTACAGCAACAGGCCAACGAGACCGAGCCAAGATTAATCCAGCCATCATGGCATGATTAACTGTCGCTCCAGTAGGGTCAAGGGGGGTTAGAATTAGCCGTTGCAGTTCCTCCATGACGCCTGATATGGCGTGGATTTGATTTTCCACCGCGATAAAATTTCGCACTTCACTCAGTGCCTCTTCGCTACTTGATAAAGCAGCCGGGTTGCTGATGTTAGCGAAGCAGGTAGCCGCCTGGAATAGCAGGTCTGCGATCATCTCCATAGTTTATTTCTATCGGCTATTTTTACACGATAGCTGAAACAATATAAGGTGTCCCTGGTGGATGATTGGGGAGATATGGGGATATGCCATAAGCTGCCAGATGAGGTTGATTATTTAATGCGTTATGCCCAGCAATATGATAGGAAATCCAGACTGCTGCTAAGTTCCCCAATGCATCTGGTCCACCTAGGAAAAGAGGTGTTACATGGTGTACCGCTTGTCCTGTTTGTACTGTATTAGTAGCTTTAAACAGGTCGATTAAAGCCCGGTTACGGGGTGGGGGTGTAGTTCTCACCAACCTTCTACCAATAGAAATGCTGTTCGCTAGGTTTGGTGCTACTAATGGCAGACCTCGCCCACCCAAATAAGGCCAATTGATTGGGTATGGACCTCTTCGCCTCCGTCGAGTCCGTGTTCTAGGTACCGCCCGAGGTTTGGTGCGAGTGCGAGACATCTCATGAGCAATGATACCCCCTACGATCAAGGTACCAACGGCTAGAGCCGCGTAGGCAGCCCAACCCGGTGGACCAGCTGCTAAAAGAGGTGCGCCTAAGGCTAACGTTGCTGCCCGTTGGACATTTGGAGTTAAACCTTCACTTGACTCCTGTGGACTGGGTTCCCCAATAGAAGGGGGGCTGGCTCCTGCGGAATCTCCCTTAGACGCAGCTAAAATCGGCCGTGTAGCGCTGATTATATCATCCACTTTGTCTGAACCTTTTAAAGCAAGAAGATGATTCAGCGCTGTCCGAAGACCCTGTTCTTGCTGTTTGACTTGAGGAGTAGCTGTCATGTCTGCGTTGCCTTCGCCTGAAGTCTGGGCAGCAAAGGCATTCAGAGCATGTTGCACAATATTAATCGCCTCATCGAGCATTTTCTCATGATTGCTCGGAGCGGATTCGCGCTGGATGTGTGAGATTCCGTTCTGCTGCACCACATGAGTCAACTCATGCGCCGTCAACTCATTATTCCCCGGCGACTTCCCTTCCCCAAAGAAAATATCCCGCTCATGAGTAAATGCCTGAGCGCCCAGCTCCCGATTCATCTGCACTGCTTCACCACCAGTATGCACCCGCACTCCACTAAAATCAGCACCAAAGCGCGGTTCCATAAACGCTCTCACTTCCGGCGCTAAAGTATGACCCCCACCTTTAGACCCATTCAAACGACTTTCTAAATCCCCTGACGCTTGATTCCCACCTGATTGAAACGCCCGTTGCACCAACGCTTGCATTTGCACCTGCTCATCTACTCGTCTCTGCACCACAGGCGTAATCGACTGCGCCAATGACCACCTCTGAATCGGATTGTCCTCTTCCCCAAAGCGCTGCACTTGCGGTGAATGGTCAGGAGCGAGTGACATCGACATTACCTGCGCCGCCACCCTATCCGCTTCCTGCTCATAGACATCTCCCGGTGCTCCTACTGTTAATTTTGTCTGAATCCCACTCGCCGCCACAGACATCTCCTCAACATCTTTCCTCTCTTCCCCTGACTGCTCCTGCTGTTCAGAGGCACAATCCGCACATTGCCTTTGAATCGGCTTTTCTGACACGACTTCAGAAGTTATTCTTACTTGTGGAGTCAGGGTGCGTGGCGTCGCGGTAGGGATTGTCGAACCCACGACATCAGCAACTGAAATCCTTGATTCGGACTGAGGCTGCACCGTTGGCGTTTCTGTCTCCTGGGAATCCTTAGCTTCTAGACTTCGCATCACATTCGCCGCTAGTCTATCCGCCGAGTCTCTGGAATACTCCCCTATTTCCTGGGGCTGAGACGATTTCTTATTTGGCTTGGGTTGAATCGAAAAATGTCCTAATTTAGACGGACTCTTACTTTTTTTCTGTGCCGTTGTTGGAGTCCAGGAGGAATTTTTCTTTTGTAGGGGTTTATACATGATGCTGCCTCAGTTGCCTGATGATTTGTCACTTCCGAGCCTGTTGCCTCAAGAATTCTGGGTGATTCTCCCATAAGCGAGCGCCTGCCTACTTCGGCGAAACACCTGTAACAAGACATCTTGAGATGTGGATAAATTATAAACGGTTTTTCCCGAATTTAACTCACACTGCAATAGGGTTTAACATAGAAGCCATTAAACCCTATAACCCTTCAGCCTTAGAGACGCTCTGCACTATCTTTAAGCTTTCTTCCTTTGAGCAATATATCCTCTTATTGTGCGTCGGGATTGAATTAGACAGAAAATTTAAAGTCTTGTGTGCCAAATTTCATGGTCATCCCGACCAAAATTATTCGACTCTGAATTTAGCGTTGGCTACGTTTAGCGAGGCTAATTTTCGTGTTTTCTCTTCCGCATCTCCCTTGGAATCCTGGGGACTGATTGAAAGTAGTGATGGTCAAACCCTTGGCTCTCCCGTACTTAGAGTGATAATAAAGTCTTATAAATTAAGCTAAAGTCCCATGATGTAATGCTTGTAGGTTGGGAAAACGCAAGGAAACCCAACTAATCCAGCTTAAAAGCTAGGTTTTCCTCCAATCAAGCTCATCGCTACACATATAAGTGAAATTTATCACACCATGTACGGGAGAGCCAATTGATTCAATCCACTAGATCAATGAAATCAATTGTTAGCATACATGGCGCTACAATGCTTGCAGCAGGCTGAGGAGATTTAGGACATTCTGGAACAATTTTACCGACCACAGCAACTCCTCGATTGTTATATCGTGTAATTTCATTAGTCGATCTTATGGCTTCAGAATGCCAGGGAGGATAAAGAAAGACCTCAGTGCCATCTTCCAACACCACAGCTACATGACCTTTATATCTCGGTGGTGGTTTGGGCCATCTTCTCACATCTACTTGAATGTATTGTCCAATTAGACGCACTTGTTTACCTTTATCTCTTGCTTGTAGTCTCTCATCCATTTCATCATCATCTATGGCATCGAAGGGGTCGGGAAAATGTTCCTCAATGTCAGTACGATTTAAAATAGTTGGCAATTCCGTCATATTACTTGCTGCTGTGGTTAAAGTTAAAACACCTGTTTGATTTGGCTGGCAACCTCCTAATGCTACACTTCCTATGAATAAAACTACAGTCTCTGCTAGTAAAACAGAAGTTAGAACTTGCACTCGCATCTCATCTTCTTTCATCTGCTATTAGACTCTACTACTAAAGTTGTGGGAGTTTCACCGTGCTGACCCATATCTCGGTGTTCTTCGTGAAATGTTTGACCTTGCTTGCTGGAATCTTCTGCCGCAGACTGAGCTAAACCGTACATTTGGAATATCCAGTTAGTATTTGCTTCGTCATAGTCGCTTACAGAATAATTTTCAAGCGTTACGTTGTCTCTGCCGTTATCACTCTTCATTACAACACCTGCCCAATGGAAATTCCAAGTTCTTATTGGGTTACCATTGATATCTCTCATAGGAGAACCACCACTAGAGATAGTGTAAGCTTGCCCAACTACAGGATTAGCCCAACGATTAATTCCTGTACGCCGATCTAAATTTTCCCTTGTTCTCGGTGATAGTTGATTGTAAATTCTCAATAAATAATTAGCGAGTGCGGATATATATCCTCTACTTTTCATTCGACTAATCCTTCTCTCGTCAAGCAACTTCTGTCCTAATTGTTGCTCGTAAACTCTAAGAATATTTTCCAAAACCTTCCACTTTATTACTTCAGGATCAAAAGTTTCAACAGTTCTTTTGTGTTGTCCGGTTCGACTAGCTGGATCTCTGTAGACACCTCTAGTTCCATTTTCTTCTCCAATAACATCCCTTGCCGATCTACCGCAATCAGCCCAGATTATCATTCCATTTCCTTGGGTACCGTTACTTATATTTCGTGGTATGACCCTGACGAGATTTTTACGATTATTGTTTAGATCATGGACTCTTATGACATCAGTTTTATTTTCTACCAATTCGATCACTGAATTAACTGCTCTGAGTTGATTTGAAGAATGTTGAGCCTTGCCTGGTGCAGCCCATAACTTATGACTGCCATAGCCTTCTTGTTTAACAGCTACAGATCTGTCGTCCGATACACGGGTTATATCGGAAGGATCATTAGGATTTTGAGCCAAAAAGTAACGCTGAACTTGCAATTCTCCAGTAGATATCCTCTCAATTGGCTGCCAAGAGAGCGGCACAGTCATACCTTTACTTTGCTCTTCCATCTGGTCTGCCCCTACCTCATGTCTTTCCCCTGATTCACTGATTGTACGTTTGGGCTGAACTCCACCCGTCTGCTGTACTACATGAGTCATTTCATGTGCCAACAAAAGCTTCCCATCGGTTGAACCGGGATTGTACTTTCCTTGGTTAAAGAAAATATCCTGCCCGTGAGTAAACGCCTGAGCGCCCAACTCCTGATTCATCTGCACCGCTTCACTGCCTGTATGCACTCGCACACCACTAAAGTCAGAGCCAAAGCGCGGCTCCATAAAGGCTCTCACTTCCTCCGATAAAGGAGAACCCCCACCCTTAGACGTATTCAAACGGCTCTCTAAATCTTCAGACGCTTCCGTTCCACCTGCTTGAAATGCCCGTTGCACTAACCCTTGTGTTTGCACCTGCTCAGATAGTCGCCTCTGTACGACAGGCGTAATCGACTGTGCCAACGACCATTTCTGAATTGGGTTATTCTCTTGTGCTAAACGCTGAACTGGAGCTGAATTGTCAGGAGGTGCTGACATAGAAACCACTTGAGCCGCCACTCGGTCAGCTTCTTGCTCGTAGGGATCTCCTGGCGCTCCGACAGTCAGTTTCGTTTGGATTGCTCCTGCCTCTGACGATATCTGCTCAATGTCTTTCCCGGCTGCGGCTGATTGCTCTAGTCTATCCGCCGAGTATCGGGAATACTCCCCTATTTCCGGCGGCTGAGACGATTTCTTATTGGGCTTGGGTTGAATCGAAAAATGCCCTAATTTAGACGGACTCTTGCTCTTTTTCTGTGCCGTTGTTGGAGTCCAGGAGGAATTTTTCTTTTGTAGGGGTTTATACATGATGCCGCCTCAGTTGCCTGATGATTTGCTGCTTGGGAGCTTGTTGCCTCAAGAATTCTGGGTGATTCTCCTACCCAACAATTTCTGCCCATGCCCATTTCCCGGAAATACCTGCACAGCAATTGACCCAAGACTTCTTGTAGACGTAGCTGAATTATATACTTTTTTTTGCCCCTTAATTCAAGGATTGGCGCGTTAAGGCAGTAAGGCATCCGACAATATCTGCGATCGCACTCGGAAGAATCAGAATATCTTATTTAGATACAGGATAGTAAATAGATATTTTGACGTTCCTCTGTGTCTTCGATTAGCAAAACTCTTAGAGGAAATATCTTTTATTTTGACTTAACATAATCATCAACAGCAAGAGAGAAACAACTAGCTACGTTCTCTCTATGAACATCTTTTTCAAAAAGTAAGTATTCACCATCCAAGTCTTCGTGTAAATAGATGCAATAAAATAGACCACGATGGTTGAAAAACAAATAATAAGTCTCAATTTTTTGGGCTTCTTCTGATTTAAATTATTCCCTGATAGTCCAAGTGCGAATATCTTGACATACGGTGTTTAGACAACTTTTAAGCTCTTCTGAGGCAAGTTTTTCTTCTGAAAGCTGATAACATTTTGCGAAACCATCACTAGATAATCTTTCTGGTAAAGCAACTCCAAAAAGTCGTGCGGGGGAACCAGACGAAAACGTTATCAGTACGCACCAGCGAAATGCGAGAAACGACTTAGTGCATCAATCTTGCCGTAACGCACCGTCGTCCAGTTGGATGGGTGCGTTACTTCGTTAGTGCAGCCGACAAGATCCAGGATCGCGCTAAGCCTTGTCAACTTTTGGCTGTTGCAGTAATAAATCGATGTCTCCAAACATCCCTGTTATGTAGGACTCAAGGACTTCTCTACCTTCAGCTTTTGGACAAATTTTGATGGCTTCTAGGGCTTGTTCTCTTTCTTTTAAAGCAGCCCAAATAAGGAATCTTTTGGTGTCTATATGGTCTAGTATTTCTTTAATTCTGTCTGCATTGGTGGCAATTTCCTGAGCTTCTACCCATGATAATAGTTGCTGGCATTCCGGGTGTTCCAACTCTAAGCCATACACCAAAGGAAGTGTAACTTTTCCCTGTTCTAAATCTGTAATGCCATCAGGATACCAAATCGATTGCATATCGTTAAAGATTTGGATGGCTATTCCGAGATGATACCCAAAAACACCGCAGGCTTGGATGAGTTCATTATTTTCTGTTCCTACCATAGCACCAGTGGTGCAAGCAGTAGCATAGAAAGCAGTAGTTTTTCTTTCTATAGTTAACCAATAATCTTCAACTGTCTTGGTGAGTCCGGCTAAATCCCTATCCTGACCTGCAGCTATGGTAAAAAAGGTATCAATATAAGCTTGATTGATGCTCTTAAATACCTGAGAAGGAAAGGGCGCTTTGTTCAAGACTTCACAAGCAATATTATGTACTGCACAAGCATAATTCCAGGCTCTTGCTGTTCCTATTTCTTCCCACAGTTGTCCTGGTCTATCTTGATCTTCTAATTCATCAAGAATGCGCCAAGATGCGGTAAAAATTACCAGTGCCGCCGCCACAGGAATGGCATCAATGGGATTTCCTTTCACAGCTTGACAGGATGCTAACGGTAGGATGGCTTCAGCTATCATGGGGTCAGTAAATTTTTTTAGCTGAACTTCTAATTGAGGTAATTCATCCGGAACTGAGTTATGAATAAGTTGTCTTACTTCTGGATATAGAGCTTGGATATCATTCATTTTCTGTGAATCTAAATCGGCTGTTTCAAAAGCCCAATAGAGAGAATATTCATTCGTCAATTTCTAGTCGGGATCAATGTAGACAAACTCTCCCGTCTTATTGATATAACCACACTTATGAATATCGGTACAGGCACGAGCTAATCCTCCTATAAAAGGATTCCCATAGTCAAATTTCGGAGGAATAACCATCTTTCCCTTCTTATCAACGTAGCCCCAACTGTCTCCGTCTTTGCTTACTGCTGCTAGTCCTTCGGAGAAAGGTTGTGTATCTTCAAACTCAGCTTCTATTACTATTCGTCCAGTTTTATCAATGTAGCCCCACTTTCCTTTTATATCAGCATTGCGCTCAGCTATTGTTGCTGGAACAAATCCCGTTTCTACTTGAGCTAATCCTTCGGAAAAATTTAACGCATTGTAAAACTGTCCTTCAATAGCTATTTGACCTTTCCTATCCATATAGCCCCTTCCACGCTCTGTAGAAATGGGTACTAAGCCTTCCGAAAATGGTCTTCTGGTGATTGACAATATCTCCCTTGAGCGGCGGAAAGCTGGTTTTCCTTGCTTATTAATAAAGCCATGCTGTCCCCAAAAACCGTCTACTCCGTTTACAAGAGCTAATCCTTCCTTAAAGTCGTGAGCAATAGGGATTGTCGCTGGAATTACCATTTGACCAGCTTTATTGATATAGCCCATACCCGACTCTAGTTGTACAACAGCTAAACCCTCGGAAAAACTACGAGAATAAATCGGCTCGAACTGAGGAGGAATCACTAGATCACCAGTCTTGTTAATGTAGCCTACCTTCTTATCAATAACTACTTTAGCCATCCCTTCTGAGAAATAAAAGGCATCGTCAAACTGAGGAGGAATGACGATGTTACCTGTTGTATCGATGTAACCCCATTTACCTTCAAGTTTTAGGGAGATAAGTGCTAGTCCTTCAGAAAAATCTAAAGCCTGGTGAAACTGGGGAGGAATAACCATCTCACCTGTTGCATTGATATAGCCCCACTTGCCATCTACTTCAACCGGGTACAATGTCAAATCAGGCTCTAGCATTGTGCTGGGTGTAGACTCAGTTGTTTGTTGCTTTTCTGGTGTACTATTAGATAGTGAGGTTGCCTGCGGTGAACTACAGGCACTCAGAGTTAAAGCACTCAGGCAGCATGAGATAATAACCTTTTTGAAATACTTTAACTGAGTTATGTATTTAGGTATTTCATCTTTCAAGGATCTACTCCCACAAAAATTATACAGTTATCTTGGATTATTATTGGTCTCTATTCGACGATTTGCGTCGTGTAACCGTTCCTACATATTTTTCACCGAGGCGTTTGGTAACTATGTGCTTAAAGACATCAGGCCAATTTTGTTGAACACTTATACATCCGGCTGAGTAGTCACCACGGTGTATGTATTCACCCTCATCTCCGCTGTCTTGTGGTGCACCTTCAATTCTAAACCAGACATCACTGTAGAGTCCATACGTAGAGGCATCACTATGAGGATAGTCTGGTATCTTTACGGGATATGTTGTGTCATAATCAATCATATCTACTCCATCCGGAACCTGTATCACTGCCCGTACTTCACCAGCACCATATTGTAAAACGCCTTCACCCCTACGTGTACCCTCTTGATTAGTAACACTGTCTTCCCAAAAAACCATATTGGCTGAGTCACCCCATGTCATCTCCTTAACAATGCCTAGTTGTAGACGGACTATTTTATTTCTCTCGTCTCCTTCTGCCACTACTACGTAGTCACGATTGTACTGTTTTTTAAAATAATTAACCTTCTGGCTATGGAATAAAGATATATGGTTGTCATTGCTATCTAGTCCTTGTATAAACCCTTGAGTAGTAGTATTACCTATAACGTCAACCCCTAGTGTCGTACCTGCTGGAAAAGTAGATCTTTCTAGTCTTGGACTAGCTTGCCTCCTCAAAGTTTTTGAATAATCTTTATGCTGAACATCTACAGAATTCGCTAACTCTAATACTTGCCGCTGAGATGCAGGAATTTTCTCAGTCGAATTTAACTTCTGAAACTTTTCAATCTCATTCAGGTACACCGAGGGATACTGATTAGTCTTTCCTTTCAAAGATTGCAGGTGAGTTAATACTTCACTCTTTCGTCTTATCTTATTTAAATTTGGTATTTCTTTTAAACTGACGTTTGAGTCCTGTGGTTGCTTGTTTTTCTGCTGTACTACACCACCATTTTGTTGCACCACATGGGTCAACTCATGGGCCAACAACTCTTGCCCACCTCTACTCGCCGGACTATATTCCCCCTGCTTAAAAAAGATATCCTGCCCTGTTGTAAACGCCTGGGCATTTAAGGAGCGATTAAGCTGATCAGCATTGCTATTGTTATGCACCCTCACCCCACTAAAATCAGCCCCAAACGCCTGCTCCATCGGCTCCTTAATGTCTTCCGATAGTCCTTGCCCGCTTCCTCTGGCACTCTGAATACTTTGCTCAACGGAATCGTCAACCGCACCTCCACCAACTCCACCATCACGCATCACTGTCGGCTGAGCTACTGGTTCTACTTTTCCTTGTACAGGTTGCTGGGACGTGGGAGAATTAATCTGTTCGACGACTTTGGCAGCTACTGTGTCGGCTTCCTGTTCGTATTTATCTCCTGGTTGCCCGACTGTTAACTTTCTCTGGAGTGGAGTCAGGGGGTGTGCCATTACGGAGGGCATTCTCTGTCCGACGACATCAGCAACTGAAATCCTTGATTCTGACTGAGGCTGTACCGTTGGCGTTTCTGTCTCCTGGGAATCCTTGGCTTCTAGACTTCGCATCACATTCGCGGCTAGTCTATCCGCCGAGTCTCTG
>NZ_JAVJQP010000115.1:0-4519 GCF_040218875.1 Coleofasciculus sp. D1-CHI-01 | reverse complement strand
CAGAGACTCGGCGGATAGACTAGCCGCGAATGTGATGCGAAGTCTAGAAGCCAAGGATTCCCAGGAGACAGAAACGCCAACGGTACAGCCTCAGTCAGAATCAAGGATTTCAGTTGCTGATGTCGTCGGACAGAGAATGCCTACCCTGACTCCACACACCCTGAGTCCACTCCAGAGAAAGTTAACAGTCGGGCAGCCAGGAGATAAGTACGAACAGGAAGCCGACACAGTAGCGGCAAAAGTCGTCGAACAGATTAATTCTCCCACGTCCCAGCAACCTGTACAAGGAAAAGTAGAACCAGTAGCTCAGCCGACAGTGATGCGTGATGGCGGAGTTGGTGGAGGTGCGGTTGATGCTTCTGTTGAGCAAAGTATTCAACAAGCCAAAGGTAGCGGACAGGGGCTTTCCGAGGACGTTAGAGAGCCAATGGAACAGGCTTTTGGGGCTGATTTTAGTGGGGTGAGGGTGCATAACAATAGCAATGCTGATCAGCTTAATCGCTCCTTAAATGCCCGGGCGTTTACGACGGGTCCGGATATCTTTTTTAAGCAGGGAGAATATAATCCAGGAAGTCGGGATGGGCAAGAGTTGTTGGCGCATGAGTTGACCCATGTGGTTCAACAATCAGGTAGTCAGTTACAAACTAAACAGGCTGGTTCAGAGAAGAGAACTTCAGAAATTCTTCCCGATGGAGAAGTTACTTTTGATAAGGGACAACTTAAGTATAAAAATCCAACTCTTCAAGCTAAAGCTAAGCAGATTATTCAACGTGATGATGAACCGGAAGAAGGTACAAGGTCAAATCCTATTGAATACAGTGAGATGAAAGTTCTTCAATGGGATTGGAAAATGATTGAAGAAGATCTATTTTATGATGATTCGGCGGCACGATTCCATGTTTCGGCAAAATTTGGTAAAGTCCCTCTGAAAGGGAATGACTCTGCTTGGGTATTAGATGAAGTAAACGCTAGTCGTCAAACAGTCAGAGGTTTAACGGCTGAAGCTAATTCTCTAACCTCACGCTATTATATGCTTAATGGTCAGCTAGCCTTTACACTGCGCCTGAATTTTAGATTCAAGACTGATGACGTTAAAGAAACATCAAGCACAACTGTTGGTGGTAGTTTGAGTGCTGGGCAGAAAGCCACTTTAGGTGCTTCACTTCCAGTTAAAGGAGTTGATGTTAGTGCAGGAGCAGAAAGTAGTCGTGGAGCTGGCTTAAATTTAAGTCATACTTGGGGAAGAGAGCAAACAATTTCGGGAGCAGCTTTTGATGTCACTCGTGAGTTTATGTTTACGAACAAAGAAAACAGTTCTAGGGTAAATTTTCAAGTAGTAGATAGTTTTACTCCTGATCCAGGTATGATTGGTGCGATTGCAGGTACAGATGGTTGGTTTGATTCCACCAGTTATAAATTTGTAGCTACTGATTTATTGTTTTTGGCGCAGGTTGCATCGAAACTAATATAAATTAAATACAAATAAAAAGCAGGTATATTCTATGTAACTGAGACACACGCTGCTTTTATGCTCAGCTCAGTATGCTCAGCTCAGATATTCTATAACTCTTAGTTAGGAGGAAGAGAAAATAAAAATTAAAAAGTATTTTTTGAAGGTTGTCCTAATAATTACACTTGTTTTACTACAGGTTTCTTGTATGAGTGAAAGTGTAGAAACGTACTCCGGATCAGCGAATATTACAATTTTTTGGGATGATAATCATTACAACGCTCATTCCAACAACGTTTTTCTGTTGCGTGACAAGGATGCACAACGAGTTGAACTAAATTTTAAAGAAGCTCAAGCTTCTGATATTGGTGAAGTTAGCGCACAGATTACATGGGAGCAGGGAAGTATTAGCGGCTACGTAAAGATTCATGACAAGACTTGCGAAATGGTAACAGGAACACCAGGTACGGTGACACGAGAAGATAAGGAATATTATGGATTTTCGGGAAGTTGTGAATTTAGGGAGGGTACATCAGGAAGACAGAATGTTCGAGTTGCTATTGAATATTGAGGGCTAGGTGAAAACCTGATTCTCTCAATCAAACTGTTATTGTTATCTCAAAGCTGCTCAAACTAGGGCAATCGCTTGATCTAGGTGCGATCAGGGAGAGTTCTTGAGCAAATCGGCTTGGGACTAGCAAATCGTTAGGTAACTGAGGCGGCATCATGTATAAGCCACTACAAAAGAAAAATTCCTCTTGGACTCCAACAACAGCACAGAAAAAAAGTAAGAGTCCGTCTAAATTAGGGCATTTTTCGATTCAACCCAAGCCAAATCAAAAATCGTCTCAGTCGCAGGAAATAGGGGAGTATTCCAGAGACTCGGCGGATAGACTAGCCGCGAATGTGATGCGAAGTCTAGAAGCCAAGGGTTCCCAGGAGACAGAAACGCCAACAGTGCAGCCTCAGTCCGAATCAAGAATTTCAGTTGCTGATGTTGTCGGACAGAGAATGCCCACCCTAACGCCACGCACTTTGACTCCACTCCAGAGAAAGTTAACAGTTGGGCAACCAGGAGATAAGTACGAACAGGAAGCGGATACCGTAGCTGCCAAAGTCGTTGAACAGATTAATCCTCCCACATCCCGGCAACTCGTACAAGGAAAAGTAGAGCCTGTTGTTCAGGCAGTTGAGTCTAAAAATATAACTCTGCAAGCTAAAGCTGAGCCAATTATTCAGCGTGATGATGATGAATCTGAAAAACCTACCCTGAAGCAGATAATTAGAGATTATCAAGTTCAGGATGATCAAGTTACGAATTGGAGTCCCACAGCTTTGGGTGCTATACCTATTCCTTTTACAGGGGAATATCGTGTAACCGAGACAGAAGCAGAATTGCTGGATAATCTTAGTTTTAATCGTGGATTAATGGGCTTGAATACATTTAATACGATTAAAAATCGAGCATTTAATGAATCAGAGAATCAATTTCCTCAGCCAAGCAATATACCTGCCTATGTACCGAATGAACGTCAAGCAGAATGGGTAGGTAATGATGGTCACCGGGATGCCTTCCGTCACGCTTATTGGAACAGCTTACTGGTCAGAAACTTTGGAGAAGAGTGGACTAATCAATTCACCACAGCTCATGAAGCACTGCCAGGGAACCCAGCCACTCGCGAGGCTATGGATTTATATAATAACCAAGTCGGACGGCAAATTGCTATCGATAATCCTGAGGCAAATGATGCAGAAATAGCTGATTTAGTTAGACAGGCAAGCGATAATGGAGAACTGATTGTTATTGATCAAAGCAGTAAGCTTGCTTGGAGTAATCAAGTTCCTTTGTGGCAACATGGTTTAACTGATGGAACACCAGGGAGAGGTGGACAACCAGTACCTGAAGGTAATGCATCTGCCCAATAGTGTCGCAGTTTGCTCCGAATATCAGGAGATTATTTTAAGATGAAATTTGTTATAGCAGCCGTGTCAGGCATTGTGGCAATAACACTATTATTAATGGTTACAGGTAAGGGTTCAGTGATTACCTCTAATAATCAGGTGAAAGTGATGAGTACCACTGTTTCTACGGGAAATTTTGATTCCGCATTATGGAGAGCGCAATATAAAAAACATCAGCGTGATAATCCTCGCATTGGTATGGTTCCTGCTTTAGAACGGGAAGTTTTACACAAACGTATGTCCCGAGAAGTAGTAAGAGAGATTCTTGGACGACCTGAGCAAGTCCGAGAAAATGCAGACTTGTATGATTTGGGAGTCTCTCCTTTTGGAGTTGACTATGAACAATATGTAATTGAGTATGATCAGGAAAATAAAGTGGTTAATTTTTTTATTAGTCGCGGATAGAGCTATGCTTTAGTATGACAACAAGCGATGTCTTGAGAAGTATTCCTCTGAGTAAACTCTCGGTAAATTTACTAGAGAAGGATTTACAGTTGGGCAGCAAACTCGTTCAGGTGGAACGTTCTGTACGAACAACCGCCTGGATGATAGATTACGACGCTCTCGAACCGTGGAAACGTTGCCTAATTGATAATGGTGATTTATTACCGTCTTGGGCATACTGGTGGCTAACCCTAACAGCCGAACTTGCTTACAATGCACATTGGAGTAACTATCCTGCCTTAATTATTCAGAGGACAAATTCTGATATTCAAAGTCCACTGGGGAATTTCTTGAGCTGGAGAACATCTCCCTACCAAATATTGCCACTGATGGTCGAAGATATATGTGATGCCTTAACAATTCGCTCTTCATCTGTCGGCTTTGCCGTAGCGTGGGGAGTGAATAGTCGTGACTTCAACCATCCTGTGTTACCCATCTCCTGTCGAGGAGCCATTTTGCCTGTGGTAGATGGTATGGGAATTTTGTGTATAGCTACAGATGAAGATCGTAGTACCCTGGATATCTGGATAGGCGATGAGGAGATAGAACGATAGAGTTTCCTCCAGGATTGAGCTGGATTCAATAAATCATCAGGTAACTGAGGTGGCATCATGTATAAACCCCTACAAAAGAAAAATTCCTCCTGGACTCCAACAACGGCAC
>NZ_JAVJQP010000113.1:0-20595 GCF_040218875.1 Coleofasciculus sp. D1-CHI-01 | reverse complement strand
TGTCATTTGTCATTTGTCATTTGTCATTTGTCATTTGTCATTTGTCATTTGTCATTTGTCATTTGTCATTTGTCATTTGTCATTTGTCATTTGTCATTTGTCATTTGTCATTTGTCATTTGTCATTTGTCATTTGTTTGTTATACTCTTCAATATCAGCACGTCGCCGCCGCAGTTGAATATCTTCTAGCAGCTTGCGATTCACCGCCATCAAGTCAGCAATTAATCCAAACATCCACAGTTGAAAGCCAATCAGAATTAAAATGGCGGCGACAATTAAGCTAGGCGCACGACTTCTATCCGGATCAAATACGACCAACCAACGCACGCATAGAATCAACCCTAAACCGAAAGGAAGCGTCCCCAGAACAATGAAGAACTGGAGCGGTTGATAGGTCATGAAAATGCGGACAATAGTAAGAATGGAGCGCTGGATATAAGCGGGAATGCTCTTGACTAAACGGGAAGGACGCAGAAAATCATTAGTTCTAATTGGCACCGAAGCAATGGCGATGTTTTTCTGCCCCGCCTGAATAATCATTTCTAGGGTATAAGTATATTGGCTAAACACATTCAGTTGCAGCGCCGCATTCCGACTGATGGCGCGGAAGCCACTAGGAGCGTCCGGGATATTGGTTTTACTCGCGATTCGGACTACCCAGCTCCCTAATTTTTGCAAAAACTTTTTGGCGGGAGAAAAATGCTTAATTTGCTGGATGGGTCTAGCACCTATGACAATTTCTGCCTGACCCTGTAGAATAGGTTCAATTAATTTGGGGATGTCTGCCGCACAGTATTGATTATCGGCATCCGTATTCACGATAATATCGGCTCCCGCCTTTAAACAGGCTTCTATCCCCGCCATAAACCCCTTAGCTAAACCCTGATTGTGATCAAAGTTAACAATGTGGTCAACGCCACAGGCTTTGGCAACTTCAACCGTTTGGTCGATACTACCATCATTGATAATTAGCCACTCTACTGTATCGACTCCAGGCACTTGACGGGGGAGTTCAGACAGGGTTACTCCTAGAGTCGCTTCTTCGTTGTAACAAGGAATTTGAATGATTAATTTCATTGTGCTTATCGCCAAGACAGTTGAGTCACAACATTAAAATACCGCTCATTGGTGACAACTATTTGCTATTTTCCGGGAAACCTTCTTCCCTTTCCCCTCTCTCCTCTCTCAATACTGCTCGGATAAGCTGTAATTGAATGTTTTCTATGATGTCCGGCAAATCACCCATAATAAAAACTTCTCCCCATCTCCCCCTCACCCCATCTCCCCCTCACCCCTCTGCCTTCTGCCTTGTTTCACCTATTCCGTTTATGCTTTGGCTCTAGCTTGCAGCCAGCCCCAACGCAGTACCCAAACGCCTGCTCCAATCAACAGGGCGGCTAAAAGTCCACCCACCCAAATCGGGATACCCACAGCAGGCAATACCCACCACCATACCGCCACAATATGTAACAGTTGAGCGCTGGTCATCTGGTCACCGGGCGGTGGTTCTCCGACTTGCGCCAGGACATCTCGAATATTTGTACTGAAGGCACTGCTAACCTGGCGATAAGCGGCTCCCCAAGCATTGAATAGGGGCGCATAGCTGGGCGAATCCCATAAGGCTCTGGCTCGGTTGATATATCCTCCCTCTAAGGCTTCGGCATAGTAGCGTTGGAAATACGATACCAGAGTTGGGGCATTGGCGAGGAACCCGAGTACCGTCAAACCAATTAACCACTTCCACCACCTTTTCCCAATCAGGGCGACTAGCGCCATCAATCCTGGAAGTGCGGGAACTAAAAATCGAGGTCCCCAACTCCAGCCGCCAAATTCCCACAAGGAATGGAGTAGCCAATACCCACCGAATATACCCACAATGGCTAAGGCTTCCAGGGGTTTAGATTTGAGCGCGTTGCGGAACCCAATAATTGCCAGAATAGTTGGCGGACAGTACCAGATTAACCCCCCCCCTGCCCCTGGACTCAAGATCAAACCGATGAATCGCTCTAGCATTCCATCCAGGGTAAATTTCGAGGCATTTTGTCCACTGGATAGTAAACCACCAAACCGCAGGTAGTTATACGCCATAAACAGCATGAACCCCATAATTGTACCCAGTAGGGGACCCAGAGCATTCCGTAGGGGATACCGCTTGAGTAGGAGATAGGCGGATAACACTGGTCCAATCACAATACCCGCAGGTTTCGCGGTCAAGGCTAAACCGGAAAGAATACTCGCCCCCGCATGTTCACGACTGGTTTTTCCCAGGGCGAGATATAGACTGGAGGCGGTTATAAAAGAGAGGAGGGGTTCGGCAAAGAACTCTCGCGAATAGACCAAGGCTGTCGTACCCAAGGCAAAACATAAGGCGGCTAAGTACGCACCCGTTCGACTGCTTCCCAAGCGCAATGCCAACAAAGCCACCAGCGATGTGGTTAAAGCGGTTAATATTACTGATACCATTAAGGCACAAACCGCCGATGAATAGTTCGTCGGTATATTGAACCAGTGACCCAAAACCAGTCCAACGGCAACAAAGGGTGTGGCAATAATCGGTAATAAGGGATATCGAATTGAGTAATATTGCCCATCGCGACCCAAGACGCCGGAACCGGGCGGCACGCTAAAATCAAATTCGGTAACTAATGACTGGGAAACATGCAGCATATCATTGCCATCAAAGCCCCAAATCCCCGGTTTGAGAAATGCCAGATAAATCAGCGCGATGCCAATGGATAGGGCGAACGCCATTTTCCCAACCTGCTGATGAGCGAGTTGCTGTTGGGGACGAGTGGACTCTTGAATCTCGCTGGGATTTACCATAGTATTTCTAAAGTATTCTGGTTATTTTTATAAGTTATTTTCTATTCCGTCGGTTTATCCCGTACTGCTTATTTCCTGTCACTTTTCTGGCAAACCAACTCGATGATTGGCGTGAGACTGAGACTCCCCGATTTTCTCTCAAGAGATTCTAGTATGACAAAGGCATGACATCTCTAGCAACTTATCAGAAGCACAGACAATGGAGTCAACAGATATGAATCAACAGATTGCCTTTATCGGACTCGGCGTCATGGGCGGACCTATGGCGGCAAATTGGGCACGAGGGGGTTACGTGGTTAAGGGGTGGAATCGAACCCCTAACCGTCCGGGTGTAGAGATTGCGGCTCAGGCTGGGGTAACGGTGGTGTCTTCTATTCGTGAGGCTGTCGCCTCAGCAGACATCGTCTTTTCCTGTGTGAGTGATGTTCCTGATGTCAAAGAGGTTCTGCTGGGAACAGGAGGGGTTGCCGAATCAGCGCGTCCAGGTACGCTGGTGATTGATACCAGTACGATTGGTCCAGAGGCGGCGCGGGAAATCGGGACTCAACTGCAAAAACATAACTTGCGCTTTTTGGATGCGCCCATTTCTGGGGGTGATATTGGGGCAAAAAATGGCACGCTGACGATTATGGTGGGCGGAGAGGCTAAAGATTTTGAGGAAAGCAAACCGTTGTTAGAGGTTTTGGGCAAAACCATTCGTCTGTGTGGACCGATGGGGAGTGGTCAAGCGGTTAAACTGTGTAACCAGGTTTTGGCGGCGGTTCATGCGGTGGCGTTGTGTGAAGCGATGCAGTTGGCACAGCAGCAGGATATTGACCCGAACTTAATTGTAGAGGTTTGCAGTACGGGGGCGGCTGGGTCTTGGGCGCTGTCGAATTTGGGACCGAAAATTGCGGCGTCGGATTTCCAACCAGGTTTTATGATTAAGCATATCCTTAAGGATTTAAGGTTGGTAGCCGAAACCTTAAATTCATCGCCTCAGGAATTGCCAGGAGTAGAACTTGCTGACCGTTTATTTAAGATGGTTCAAGAGTTTGATGGGGGTAAAGGAGGGGAACAGGGAACTCAGGCAATGATTCGCGCTTATCAAAAGTCTTAGTCCAAGAAAGCAGAAGGTTGCACAATTTGTAGGGGCGGGTTTAGCCACAATTTGTAGGGGCGGGTTTAGCCACAATTTGTAGGGGCGGGTTTAGCCACTAAATTAGATATTTACCGATAAATAAACAACAAAACCCGCCCTCCCCACCGATAAATAAACAACAAAACCCGCCCTCCCCACCGATAAATAAACTATTACACGTTTGGATATGCGGTAAGATACACATTAACGTGAAGCCAAACGCGGCAGTTCATCATTCGTTGTTATTGTTCCCATCCTTAACCAGCAATGACCTCAACTCCTGCCCAATCCTTTGACTGGAATGCCTTAGCCTCGGAATTCGCGGGGATAGAAACGATTACTGAACCGACTCAGGTGGCTAAGTTATCTCTAGACTATTACCATTTCAGTCCGGTGCTGCAACCCCTGTTAGGGGATAAGCGAGGGAATCTGGTGGTACGCCCTCAGACTGAAGCGGATGTGCTACAGGTGGCGCGAATTTGTGTCAAGCACAAAGTTCCCCTGACGATTCGAGGTGCGGGAACGGGGAATTATGGACAATGTATTCCGTTGCAAGGTGGGGTGATTCTGGATACTACGCGGATGAATGGGATTCGCTGGATTAAACCGGGTAAGACTTGTGTGGAACCAGGGGTGAAGTTGGCGGCGTTTGATAAACAGGCGCGGGGAATCGGCTGGGAATGGCGAATGGTGCCTTCAACGTACCGCAGCGCCACGATTGGTGGTTTTATTGGCGGCGGAAGTGGGGGAATTGGTTCAATTAATTATGGGCAATTGCGCGATCGCGGCAATCTTTTGGCGGTGCGTGTGGTTACACTGGAGGACGAACCCCGTGTGATTGAGTTACGGGGAGATGATGTGCAGAAGGTGAATCACGCTTATGGCACGAATGGGATTATTACAGAGTTAGAAGTTCCCCTCGCCCCCACTTATGCCTGGGTAGAAGTTATTGTCATTTTCGATAACTTTATCACGGCTGCCCAGTTTGGTCAGGCTTTAGGTGATGCGGATGGGTTGGTGAAAAAGTTGATTAGTATTCATGCTCATCCCATCCCAACCTATTTTAGTGGATTGAAGCAATATCTACCCGATGGGAAACACTGTGCTTTATTAACGATAGCGGAGTCTTGTTTAGAACCGTTTCAGGAATTAGTGCGGGAGTATGGCGGGGAAATTACCTATCAAAAATCTGCCCAAGATGGGAGTAAAGGCACAAGTTTAGCTGAGTTTACCTGGAATCATACGACATTACATGCTCGGAGTATTGACCCGACACTGACGTATTTGCAAACTTTCTTTTTTACGGTGGAACGGGTGGAGCAATTGTATGATCATTTTGGCGATGAAGTGATCATGCATTTAGAGTTTTTGCGAGTAAATGGTCAAGCGATTCCAGCCGGATTACAACTGGTTCGCTACACCACGGCGGAACGGTTAAATGAGATTATTCGCTATCACGAAGAACAGGGGGCGTTTATTGCTAATCCCCATACTTATATTCTGGAAGATGGGGGACGTAAGACGATTGATGTGGAACAGGTGCAGTTTAAGGAACAGGTTGATCCTTATGGGTTGATGAATCCAGGTAAGATGCGAGGATGGGAGGAGCGATAAGAAAGTTCTTAATTTGTCATTTGTCCTTCGTTTAAACCTGAGTACAAAAGCCAACCCTAAAAATGCCAGTTCAATAATCGAAGCATCGACTACAATTCTGCCAATTGTAACTTTGGCTACTTTTACCTATATAAGGGCGGGTTTTGTTGAGAGGTTATCGGTGAGATATTCTAGAGTGGTTCCTAAACCCGCCCCTACAAATTTTGATTAATTTCCACTAACCTATATAAGGGCGGGTTTTGTTGAGAGGTTATCGGTAAGATATTATAGAGTGGTTCCTAAACCCGCCCCTACATTATCTATGGATTGGGATTATATTATTTTCGTTTAAACGGGGATTGTTTCCTTCTTTGTTACAACTTTTTTTCTTCTGCCATTTGCCTTATAGTTGAATTGGACTAATTTAGAAGCAAAATATTAAAATGCACAGTTTTATTCCCACTGATCGCTTCTTTCCTTATCTTACCTGGAAAGATATCCAAACTATGCCAGATAAGGAAAATGTGGTGATTATTCAACCTGTTGGCGCGATTGAACAACATGGTCATCATTTGCCCTTAGTTGTAGATTCAGCGATTGGTGTCGGGGTTCTGGGTAAAGCTTTAGCCCAACTAGAACCGGATATTCCCGCTTATGCGTTGCCGAATTTATTTTATGGGAAATCGAATGAACATTGGCATTTTCCCGGTACGATTACCCTCAGCGCCCAAACCTTGCTGGCGGTGTTAATGGAGGTGGCGGATAGTATTTATCGGGCGGGATTTCGGAAATTAGTGCTGATGAATTCCCATGGGGGACAACCCCAAGTGATGGAAATTGCGGCGCGAGATATTCATCAAAAGTATGGCGATTTTCTGGTGTTTCCCCTGTTTACCTGGCGGGTTCCCAATGTGGCGAAGGAGTTAATTTCAGCTAAGGAGTTGGAATTAGGAATTCATGCGGGGGATGCGGAAACGAGTTTGATGTTATCCCTATTACCGGAACAGGTGAAAATGGAACGGGCGGTGGCTGAATATCCTCAAGGGTTACCGGAAGATAGTTTATTGAGTATGGAAGGGAAGTTACCGTTTGCGTGGTTAACGCGAGAATTGAGTCAGAGTGGGACATTAGGTGATCCCACACCCGCCACGAAGGAAAAAGGCGATCGCATCTTGGAGTCTTTGGTATCTGGTTGGGTACGGGTAATCCAAGATATCTATCAGTTTCGCCAACCTCAGAGTAAGTAGGGGAATGTGCGATCGCGTCGCTTGTAGTAAGGGCTTTAGCCTATCATCGCAACACCGAAACTATCAACGTAAAATATACATTAAACCTTCAGAAAGGGCGGGTTTTGCCACAAACATTATCAATAGGATTCAAAATTAAATCCCTAAACCCGCCCCTACAGTGACTAAAGGGAACTCCTGACTGATTACCTCTTCCCCACGACTAACTGCTATGACTGGAGTTACACTCTAGTTTCAGACTGTGGGGGATAATTAGTGAGATTTACCTGAAGCGCTTTACCCAATTCAGGATTAAATAGGATAAGTCACCAAAAATAGTAACCTTTCGTGTCTGACAAGCCTAAACCGTCTCGTTCTCTTGCTGGAATTGCCTCGATTGTGGCAATTGCCACCCTGATTAGTAAAATTTTTGGCTTAGTCCGTGAACAAGCGATCGCGGCGGCGTTTGGTGTGGGTCCGGTGGTGAATGCTTATGCCTACGCTTACGTGATTCCGGGCTTTCTGCTGATCTTACTGGGTGGGATAAATGGTCCGTTTCACAGCGCCTTGGTGAGTGTGTTGGCAAAACGGGATAAGTCGGAAGCCGCCCCTCTGGTGGAAACCGTTACCACTCTGGTGAGTGGGATATTGTTGCTGGTGACGATTATCCTAATTCTATTTGCGCCCACCTTTATCGATATCCTCGCCCCCGGATTAGAGGAACCCGCGCGATCGCTGGCGGTGCAACAGTTGCAAATTATGGCACCGTTGGCGGTTCTGGCGGGGTTGATTGGGATTGGTTTCGGGACGCTGAATGCTTCAGATCAATATTGGTTACCCAGTGTTAGCCCGTTATTTTCCAGTTTGGCGGTGATTGGTGGCTTAGGGATATTGGCACTGTATTCTGGGGGACAAGTTAATCAGCCTGAGTATATCCGCCTGGGTAGTATTGTTTTAGCGGTTGGTACTCTGGCGGGGGCAATTTGGCAGTGGGTGATGCAACTGATTGCCCAGTGGCGATCGGGGATGGGGCGGTTACGGTTACGGTTTAATTGGCGGCTTCCAGGGGTGAGGGCGGTGATGCGGGTGATGGCACCAGCGACACTATCTTCTGGGATGTTACATATTAATGTTTATACCGATCTGTTTTTCGCCTCGTTTATCCCCAATGCGGCGGCGGCGATGCGCTATTCCAATTTTATTGTGCTGACGCCTCTGGGAATTATCTCGAATATGATATTGGTGCCCATGCTGCCTGTGTTTTCCCGGTTAGCGGCACCAGAGAATTGGGTGGAGTTGAAAGTGCGGATTCGTCAGGGATTACTGCTTACGGCGTTGACGATGTTACCCCTGACGGCGATTTTTATCTCTCTATCCGTGCCGATTGTCCGGGTGATTTATGAACGCTATGCCTTTGGTGCAGAGGCTTCCCAGATTGTCGCCCCGGTTCTGATGGCGTATGGGTTGGGTATGTTTTTTTATTTAGCACGGGATGTTTTGGTGCGGGTATTTTATGCCTTGGGCGATGGGGAGACACCATTTCGGATCAGTATTGCCAATATCTTTATTAATGGGTTGTTGGATTATTTGTTGGTGAATGCCTTTGCCACACCAGGTTTAGTTTTTGCCACGATTGGCGTGAATATTATTTCGATGAGTTGGCTGTTGTGGGTGTTAAATCGGCGGCTGCATGGCTTACCGTTAGGGGAATGGGGGATAGCGCTGGTGGGTTTGGCGGGGAGTAGTTTTGTGGCGGGATTAGGAAGTTGGGGGGTGAGTTGGGGTTGGCAACGGGTTTTGGGGAGTGGGAATTTATTGCTGCAAGTCTTACAACTGAGTTTGGCGATGTCGGTGGCGTTGGGGATTTTTGCGGTTTTGGTTGCTCGGTTGAAGTTACCGGAAGTGGATATTTTGGTGAGTCGTTTGCGTCAAAAGTTGGGGAAATGAACAGCCGATGTTTGATTATTGGCGGTTGCCTTGTCCGTGTACCAAGTTGCAACAGGGCGATGATTAAAAGCCTTAGACTTAGAGAGAACGTTCTGGAATGAATCCGCTTTAACATTATTATATTGAGTGTTTGTCAACAGTCTTTTAAGCTGAACCGTTGCCATGTCTGAACGGCGGATTGCGATTTCCATTCAAAATATCCTGCTCATTACCGCTACCGTTTTGCTGCTGCTGCTGCTGTGGCAACTCAGTAGTCTATTGGTGATCCTGATGATTGCGGTAGTTCTCGCCGCCACCTTAGCCCCGATCATCAATAGCGCCCAACAGTTGGGAATTCCGCGCTGGTTAGCTGTTCTCCTGGTCTATTTAGGTTTACTGACCATTTTAGTTGGAGTCGGGGTGTTAATTGGACCAACCGTGGCACAGCAAATCCAGCGCCTGTTTCGCCGACTCCCTGACTATCTAGAAGTGTTAGAATCCTTAATCGACCGTTTGGCAGTGCGCCTGGGTATTAGCGAACCCGTCATTAGTCAAATTTTTGATACCCAAACCCTCACCAATTGGGCAATTCGTTCCAGTCAGCAACTCGTTGTCCGATCTTATGGGGTAACGCGGGGGTTTCTGGGTGGTGTTCTCAGTGTGATTCTATCGTTATTTCTATCGGGCTATATGCTATCCGGTGCGGAACGCTTAATTAAAGGGATTGTCAGTTTATTCCCCAAACCCTGGGATGATCGGTTGGCGGCGCAGGTTAAGCCAGTGAGTCGGCGCATGGGTAATTATATCCAGGGACGAGTGTTAGTTTCCGGGATTTTAGGAATTGCGATTACCATTGGTTTAAAAGTTTTGGGGATTACCGAGTTTGCTTTAGGTTTAGGTGTGATTGCTGGGGGAACCAATCTGATTCCTTTTTTTGGTCCGGTGTTGGGGGCGATTCCGGCGTTGATTGTGGCAATTGCCCAAGGAGGGTGGACGTTTTTATGGGTATTCCTCCTGTTTGCGATTATTCAAAATGTGGAAACATACTTGCTTGATCCCCTTTTAGTCGGTTCTTCGGTGAGAGTTCATCCCTTGTATCAATTGTTGGCGGTGGTTGGTGGCGCACAGGTGTTGGGAATTATTGGGGCGTTAATTGTTCCCCCTTGGATAGCTGGGGCGTCTGTTTTGTTAGAGAATCTCTACCTGCAACCCAAACGACAGGCAGAACAGCAAGCCGCAGCATTATCACCACCATCTAGGGAAGAAACTCAAAGCACTCTATCGATGAAAGGTTAATATTAATATGAAGTTCGTTTCTTTTGTCCGGGTGCGGATTGTCCGGACGCTAGTTGTGGCATTTATGGTTGGTTGTTTACTCGCCGTTTTGCCTAGTTTAGCTCAAAACAATTTCAATCAAATTAATTCAAATCAAACTAATTCTACCGCACCGATTATGCTGGATGGGCGCAATGTTTTTGAAGTGACTCCATCTGAACAATACAGCGCCCAAGAACGAGCTGAGTATGTGAATCAAGTTCTCCAAGAACTGGTGGAAACGGCGGAAACTCCGATAAGCGTTGAACTCACTTCTCAAGACAAAATACCCGTAATTAAGATTGATGGGCAGCATTTGGTTTCTGTAACGTCAGATGATACACCAGAAGGAAGAAGTCCTCAAGAACAGGCAGAATTTTGGCGAAAAAAACTGCAAACGGTTATTCAAAAGGCACAATATGAGCGCACACCAATCTATTTGATTCAAGCTACCTTGCTCTCAATGGGTTGCGTCTTACTGGCGATCGCATTGAGTTGGCTACTTGGTAAGCTTTGGTGTGATTGGCTGAAACCGCAGTTAGATAAAGAGGCGGCGGAGTCAGCCCCCCTAGAGAGAACCAAACAGGCGAACAGCCCCAAATTCGCCGGACAAGTTCTGCTGACACTCATCCGCTGTGCTATCTGGGTGTATGCACTGATTTATATCACTACCCAGTTTCGCCAAACCCGACAATTAAGTCGCATCCTTACTGATACTTTAATTGCTAGTTTAACCTCAGACATTATTCCCTTAGGAGATAACTCCTATTCGGTGTTGAAGTTATTAATCCTGATCAGCTTATTTGTCGGGCTGATTATTCTGGCAAAAGTGATTAAACAAGGCTTGCGATCGCGGATTTTACGGTTCACGGGTTTGAGTCGTGCAGCACAGGAAACCATTGCGATTATTTTCAATTATGCCTTTATTTTTATCAGCAGCCTTGTCTTACTCCAGTTATGGGGTTTAGATATTAGTTCCCTCACCGTATTTGCGGGTGTGTTGGGGGTGGGTATTGGCTTAGGATTGCAAGGAATTGCCAAGGAGTTTATTAGCGGCTTGGTTTTAATCTTTGAACGTCCTATTCAAGTTGGTGATTTCGTCGATGTGGGCGGCTTGATGGGAACGGTGGAATATATTAGTGTTCGCAGTACCGAGATTAAAACATTGGATGATGTTTCGATTATTATTCCTAATTCCAGATTTTTGGAATCGGAGGTAATTAACTGGTCGCATCACAGTGCAGTATCCCGATTAAAGATACCTGTGGGCGTGGCGTATGGGTCAAACCTAAAGACAGTTAGGTCTGCTTTTATTGATGCGGCAAAAGAACATAGTGATGTTCTACCTCAACCGATACCCAGAGTTTTTTTTAAGGGATTTGGTGATAGTTCTCTCGATTTTGATTTGTTGGTTTGGATTAGTGAACCTCGCAAGCAGTTCCAAATTAAGAGTGACCTTTATTTTCGGATTGAAGTAATTCTCCGCCATCGCGGTGTGGAAATTCCCTTCCCCCAACGGGATCTTCATGTTCGTTCTGGGAATTTACCGGTCGATATTTCTCCGCAATTAGTCGAATCATTAGCACAACTCTCCCAGAGTTTGGCAAAGTGGCTCGATCAACAACCAACGGCTAATCCACCACAAGATGGTAATGGTCATGGTAAACATTAACTGTCATTTGTTAGTTTTTGATCAGGCAATTCTACAGGACAAGCTAAAAAAATCTGGATACAGTTTGATTACAGCTTACCTATCCCAGTAAGCTTTAGCTTACTTGAGCTTTCAGCCGGAAATTTATTTCCCGGCTATACTTGTATAGCAACCGCCACAACGGTTAGGACACTAAACGTGCATTGACGCAATAAGCGGCATTCATCTGATGTCCTAATGATCCTGGCGACTGCTATAAAATAAAAAAGAACAGGTAAAACTCAATTTAATCATCCGTGGCAACCGACTCCCAAAATAATACACCCAAGCAAGTTTTAGTTTGTCAACATCGTTCCTGTCAAGCCGAAGGTTCAGCCGATGTCTTGGCGGCGTTTGCGGAAATGGCTGAGGATACAGACTTTAAGATCAAAGGCACAGATTGCCAAGGACAATGTAGTTGTGGTCCGACGGTGCGCGTTGTACCGGAAGAAACTTGGTATTATCGGGTTCAACCCAGTGATGTCCGCCGGATTGTGGAACAACACCTGAAAGAGGGGAAGCCCGTTGATGAAAAGCTGAATCCTCGAATTCATCTAAGGTTTGGCTTTTGAGATTATTCGCGCAACACATAACCAACCCCCCGAACCGTTTGCACCAAGCGCTTCTCGCCATTGGCTTCCAGTTTCAGGCGCAAATAGCGCACGTAGACCTCAATGATATTGGAATCCCCCATAAAATCATACCCCCAGACTCGTTCCAGGATTTGGTCACGGGTGAGAACCTGGCGAGGATGGGAGAGGAGATAATCGAGTAAATCAAACTCCTTCGCCGTCAGTTCAATTAGGCGATCGCCTCGATAGACTTCACGGGTAGAATGGTTTAAGCTTAAATCAGCAAATTGTAGGGTATTCGGGTCTTCCTCCTGATTCCGTCGCAGATGCGCCCTGACTCTGGCTAACAACTCCTCCACGCTAAAGGGTTTCACCACATAGTCATCCGCACCCGCATCCAACCCCGCCACGCGATCGCTCACTTCATCCTTAGCCGTTAATAATAGTATTGGCACCTTATCCCCTGTACTTCGCAGACGGCGACAAATCTCTAATCCCGATACTCCCGGTAGCATCCAGTCGAGAATCAGCAAATCCGGCTGCGATTCCCGCGCTGTCGTTAAACCCGCTAACCCATCCAGCGCCACGCTGACTTGATATCCTTCATATTGCAGTTCCAGTTCGATAAACTTGGCGAGTTTTGCCTCATCTTCCACAACTAAGATATGGTGCGTCATTGGTTGGACTTGGAGATTGTGAAAATACTACTATAACTAGGGCTTGCTGAATCAGCATTACTAAGAAATATTAACAAGCGTCAAATTGCTCTCCGGGAGTTATGGTGATAAGGAAAAGTTATTGAATTTGGTCAAAGGCTTGCTGGAGAAGGATTTTCCTGTTCCCTGTTCCCTTCTTTTTTCCCTGTTTTGCCGAAGAGCTGCTATTTCGCGTACTACCACTTCCCAGCAAAACCAGTAATAGTCCAATAAAAAGCCAATTAATTATGGCTTTTATCAGCATAGTTGTTTATGTTGTGGCTCATCCTATCTTTGCCTTTTTAGTTTACAAAAAAGCTTTCGGAGTTTTCACGAATCCCGGTTTTCTGTTGTCAACGCTAATTTTAGGAATCACCTTGACAATTTCCTACTGGCACTCTCGCTCAATCTGGTCTCCTGTTGTAATTCATTGGATTGTTGTTATCGTTTGGCTACTTATATTCGATGGATATTCAAAATTAGATTTATAGTGTCTGGAATACTATTCCAATTTCGGTACGCGCCAGAGTTTAATGGTTTTATCTGCACTCCCACTGACTAACGTCTGCCCATCCGGACTAATGACTACATCATTGACAAAGCTAGAATGTCCGATTAAAATTTATATCGAAACTGCTAAGATGTAAAAAACTGTTTCTTTCAAAAGCTGAATTGAGTAACATTTTATGAGTGGTGTGACTGCCTACGACTGGCAAGCACCGCCGTGCGATCGCTCCCACAGAAATAGCCCCTCTGTAGCGCCACTGACGGTTTTCTGCGACTTCGACGGACCAATTGTCGATGTCTCTAAGCGCTATTACACCACCTACAAGCTAGCACTGGCGGATACGCGATCGGCTTATCAAGCCCAAGGAATCACGTTACCGATTCAACAACTTGAACCCCAGCAGTTTTGGGAAATGAAACAGGATCGGGTGGCGGATGAGGAAATTGCCCTGCGATCGGGGTTACAAGGAGAAGAATTTGACGTTTTTATAGCACGAGTTCTAGAAATTGTCAATCAGCCCTTACTGTTACATCTGGATAAGTTGCAACCTGGGGTGCGGTGGGCATTAGCCAGACTCCATTCTCAAGGTATCCGGCTGGTATTGGTGACGTTGCGCTGTCAGGAACAAGCGACACAAATTTTGAGAAATTACGGGTTGACTCGTCTGTTTAGTGGAATTTATGGAACTTACGACGATCAAGCCGCCTATCGAAATAATGTTGAACTCAAGCAGCAACGTTTAGCACAAGCCCTCACCGAACAAGTCTGTTTTCCGCGACAGCCGCAATCAGCCTGGATGATTGGTGACACGGAAGCAGATCTCCTCGCCGCCCAAGCGGTATCTATTCCTACCGTGGCGCTGACGTGTGGGATTCGTTCCTATCGTTATCTCCAGCAGTTCCAACCTACTCACACTTGTCATGATTTACTGACGGCGGCTGATTATCTTTTAGATATGATTAAGCGTGAAAGCTAAGTCAGCTAAGTCGTGGCTCGGCACAGCTTATTTGATGAATTAAATTCGGCTTGTAGTAGGGGCTTCAGCCCTGGATAATGAGTTAGCACGCTGATTGAATCCACCCCTTTTATGCTACTCAAGATCAAAGTGGTAAATGGGGAAATCTATAACCATATCGAGTTGCGATCGCACTTAAGAGAAAGGTAATCTAAGCCCCATTCGTCTCTTCTAGCGAATCCCAATAGGGCGCACCGTTCTTATCATAGATAATCACATGACCATTATCCTGCACAATCAGTTGACTTGGTGGGTACTGTGAACCAAATTTCTGACTAGACCAAGTTGCATGACCTGGTACATTGAAGACGACTAACTTTCCATCTGATTGTTGCAAATGGCATTGGTAAGCAGGAGGATATAAATGGCTGTTGGCTTGCCACAAAACCCTCATATTTGGCTTGTCTTTATTTTCATAATGTACGAGATTTGAATTTGTCAGATAGCAGAAGGAGTAAACTCCGTTCGCTGATGTTAGACATTCACCCGGTTTGAGAACTTCACCAGAATTCAAGGTGTCGCGTGTTCCTGAAGCTGAAGGTGAGGCGGCACTGAGATTGGTTAAGTCTTGGAACTGAGGATGCCAAGGGGTATTGGGGTGAGCCAGAAGGGAGGCGAGAGTGGACGCGAAGATCAGTTGTGATGCGAAAGTCATGGTTTTCTCGTAATTGAGAGCGTAACTCAATATGGTTGTAAATTTCCCCGTTGACTACCACACACATCGTATGGTTTTCATTCCAAATCGGTTGTCCTCCTCCAGGGATATCAATAATCGAGAGTCTGCGATAAATCAACCAAAGTGGCGGTGAGTTCACGACTTGCTCATCATCGGGACCACGGCGTCGCAATGGTTGCCCCATTTGGGTCAAATATGCCCAATCGTGTTGGGGATGTTGATCATCTTGGAAATTAATAAATCCGGCAAATCCACACATGACAACGGCTCATCAACGCTAAATTCTGGGGTGTCTAAATCAGTTGTGAACTAGCAATTCTTACGGGGCATGGGTTTGAGTCCCATTTATTTTCACAAATCATTTATACAAATTTCCCCGCTTCCTCTCTTCCTCTGTATCCTGATTAGGTCGGTTGACTGGACAAAAAATTCGGGCATCACATCTGGCTATAATGCCTTTTTTGATCATCATACAGGAAGGAATTCAGGCAGATACGATAATTATCTAAATTGTTTTAATTTTTGTAAAGTTATACAACTAAAGACTTGCACAAATCAGACAATTCCCTTAGCCTTACCCTATTAACTATTGAACTGTAAGTAGCAAAGTATTTTAGTAACATTCTGGAGAATAGGCATGAAATCACGGGCATCAAGATCGAAAGGAGACTCAAGGAAAACAAGTCGCCAAGAGAGCAGCAAAGGCAGTAGTGCGACCAGTTCAGCATCCACCCCAGCCAAATCAGACACCAAATCTTCAGAGTCCAATGGTTCTCTGCATAGCCCAGGTTCCATGACCGATAATGTCTCTCAGACACTCCAACAAAAAGCGAATCAAGGGGCTTCCTTAGACCGACGCATCGCGACAGCGCGAATTGATCGAGTGGTTCCACCCAAACCGTAATCTCCCTTGTTGATCTCAGCCTGTTGTACCCAGCGTGCGATCGCGCGGATCGCAGCGCCATAGGCGATCGCAACTCAATGGTAAATCCATAGGATTATGAAGGCACACCGATCAAAAAATGACTCAAGAACCGTGACGCGCCACGAGAAGAACAGCAGCAACTCGCGAGCAGATGCAGGAAGCTTTTGGAGTAGATTTTAGCAGTGTGCGAATCCATACAGACACTAATGCCCAGGCGTTGAACGATGCCATTGAAGCGGAGGCGTTTACTACTGAGCAAGATATTTTCTTTAACCAAGGAGCCTACAATCCGAGTAGTACAGACGGAAAAAGAATACTCGCTCACGAGTTAACCCATGTCATACAACAAACGGGCTAAAGTGGTTCAGTTTTTATCAATTTATTTTATCAATTTATAGGACAAAGAACTTGATTGAGCCGGACAATTCATTTAGGAGGATAACTATCCTAGATATCGAAAGTCGAAAATATAATCATTAGCTTGTAAATTAGTCACACTTTGGAGAATAATCATGAAATCCCGCGCATCAAGATCGAAAGGAGACTCAAGGAAAACAAGTCGCCAAGAGAGCAGCAAAGGCAGTAGTGCGAACAGTTCAGCGTCCACGTCTTCAAATTATAGTTATAGTGGTTCTCTGCATCGCCCAGGTTCCATGACCGATAATGTCTCCCATACACTCCAACGAAAAATTAATCGAGAGGCTTCCTCAGACAGACAAAGCCCAATAGATCTAGCTAATAGTATGATTCAACAAGCAAGCGCGAAAAATGTTTTGCAAGAACAGTTAGAAAAGTTAAGCGCGGAGGCGAATTTAGAGACCCAAGCAAGAATGTTAGAGACCCAGTTAGAGACCCAGTTAGAGACCCAAGCAAGAATGAAGGAAGCTGGGGAGAAAAGGGGGAGAAAAAATTAAATTAGAGCTCGCTGCGAGCAGTATTGCAGAAGAGCCAATCTGTCTCAATACCTTTATGACAAAAACCAGCTCACAATCGTATATCTTTCGCCATGGGTAACCGGTTCAACCTCATGCATAAGATTTGAAGGAAAAGCGATCAATAAACCCGTTTCACTGTTTATCGGAAAGCCCCACTCTGCCCAACGCGGATCTTTAAGCAAACCATAGAATACCAATGCCCCCCCACCATAGCCATCAGGGTGAGGTTCCTTTACTTCTTCATTCAGAAATATAACAATAGACACTCGACGCTTTTGTAACAGCTCGGGTGCATCCGTTTCCATGTTACTATCCTGGTGGGCTATATAAAAACCACCCTGACTGTAAAACAAGAAATTTACTCCTTCACAGGCAGTGAGTGCTACAGAGAAATGACTCTCCAATCTGGGCTTAAGCGCCATTAAACGGCGTTTGACCAATAATTCTGTCGATTCTGGAACTCGAGCATACTCAGTTTTGCGGACTGTCTCATCTACAACCCAATTTTCATCATCACGAACCTCTCCTGATTCCCAATCACTCGTTGAGCGGACTTGCTCTCGAATTCTCCGGCATAGTTCAGCATCAAAAAAATTCTTGACGACGAGTAATCCACAACGAGTGAAGACGCTTAATTTATCGGTAGATTGATCAATGCTTCTTTGCTCACTTATGTTGTTCATGTATCGTCTGCCTTACTACTATGGAAACATCCCTAATGTCGCTCTGGCGACTGGAAAACTTTAACAATCTGCTTCATGACCTTGAGCGTATCCGTCAATATCTGCAAAATACCCTTGAAGGAAAAGAACAACCTCCACTCGAACCCAAACCGTTTTCACCATCCTATACCCTAGATGTACTGTGTCAACGATTCGCTCTCTCCTCATTTGAACGGGATGTCCTGCTTCTGTGTCTGGGGTTTGAAATCGAGCCTGCTTTTGCCGAATTATTTGCCAAAGTTCATGGCGATGCTCAAAAAAATTATCCCACGCTGGCATTTTGTCTGTCCTCCTTACCCGAAGCCAGTTGGTCAGTCTTGTCGCCTCTTTCCCCCTTACAGTCTTGGCAATTAATCGAATTATCTGCCAGTTATCCGGCTTCTCTTTCTCGTATTACTCTAGATCAACGCATTCTCTGTTATCTCTTAGGCGAAGACGCCGATGATCAGAAATTGGCAGGTATTGTCAGTACGGTACCGAGAGCGATCGCGACTCTGGTTCTCTCTCCCTCTCAAGAACAGATTGTTGAGCAATTAGTCGCCAGCTTCACAGAATCCTCCCCCGACACTTGTGTGTTACAACTCTCAGGTGGGGAATTGTCCGCCAATTATCGCATGGCGTTAGAAATTGCCACTCGCTTAGGCTATAGCTTACAGGTCATATCAGCGGATTCCCTTCCCTCCGAACCCCAAGAACTCCTGACTATCAAACAACGCTGGGAACGAGAAGCCTGGTTAACCAGTAGCTTTCTGCTAGTCGATTGTGATCACCTCTCGGACAATGAGTCCTCATCTGTTTCTATGTTTGTGGAAAATCTGCGGACTCCCGTGCTATTGAGTGGCAGAGAACGGCTCAAAACCAAACTCTATCCGGTCCACTGCTTTGATGTTCCCCCCCTCAGTTCACAAGAACAGCGGGTCATTTGGTCAACTCATCTGGGTGCCTACAGCAACCCCCTCAACGGACATCTCGATCGGCTCGCCTCTCAGTTTAACCTCAGCTCCTCCTCCATTCAAGCCGCCAGCGATCGCTACAAAACTGCCGCCTCAGTCGCGGACAATGGGCAAACGCCTGCCAACCCTAACCTATTATGGGATTACTGCCGTCGCCAAGCCCGTCCTCGTCTGGATGACTTAGCTCAACGCCTCAACTCTACTGCCGTCTGGGACGATTTAGTGATTCCTGAACAACAGCGCCAGATTCTGGTGGATATTGCCACCCATCTGAAACACCGCGCCAAAGTTTACCAAGATTGGGGTTTTGCGGATAAAGGGAGTCGCGGCTTAGGCATCAGTGCCCTGTTTTACGGCGCAAGCGGTACGGGGAAAACCATGGCTGCGGAAGTCCTAGCGAATCTCTTTCACCTTGACCTCTACCGCATTGACCTCTCGGCGGTGGTGAGTAAATATATTGGCGAGACGGAAAAAAACCTACAGCGTATCTTTGATGCTGCTGAAACGGGTGGGGCAATTTTACTCTTTGATGAAGCGGATGCAATTTTTGGCAAACGCACCGAGGTTAAAGATAGCCATGACCGCTACGCGAATGTAGAAATTAGTTATTTGTTGCAACGGATGGAAGCCTATCAGGGACTTGCTATCCTCACCTCCAACCGGAAAGAAGATATCGATACTGCCTTTATGCGCCGGATTCGGTTTGTGGTGCAGTTTCCCCTCCCCGATGCCGCCTCCCGCAGCGAGATTTGGCAGCGTATCTTCCCCCCACAAACTCCGACCCAGGGGCTAGATTACCAGAAACTGGGACAACTCAATCTTCCTGGAGGCAATATCCGTAATATTGCCCTGAATGCGGCGTTTCTAGCGGCTGATGCCGATGAACCCGTGATGATGAAACATTTGCTGCAAGGGGCGCAACGAGAATGTTTCAAGTTGAAGCGATTGCTGAGTGATGAAGAAACCAGAGGATGGACGTGAACTACCCGTATTTCTGATATACTCCCGACGTTGCTCTAAAGGGACAACACGGGCTTCTTACCTTTGCTTCTAGCGTTGAGGATGAAAGAGTGCGATCACCTCACAGCAAGGATACAAACCATAACCCAAACCCGATTAAGACTCTAGACATCACGTTCATGCGATCGCTACCCCTGCCATTCCTCAACTGTCCAATCTGCCAACTCTAAACCTGGCACTCTAGCAAAATCCCGTTGATTGCGCGTAACCACTATCCCTTTCACCGAAAGAGCGATCGCCGCAATTTTTAAATCCTGTGTACCAACACGTATTCTTTGACGAACTAATTCTGCATAGCAATCGCCAGCTTCTTGGGTAAAATCCAGCAAATTAATCGTACTAAAAAAATCCCATGTATAGCGTAATTTAGCATAAGCCGATACCAGAGACTCTGCTGAAGTTGCTCTACGAATTTGATTTAGTCGTCCATAAATTTGCTCTTCAAGAGTAATCGTTGTCACCGCCATTTTTTGCGGATCAGTGGCATTGACTCGTTGCATCACCAGCGGATGTTCTCTCTGAAAAAGAGACAGATGATCCGTGTCTAAAATATACCGAATCAATGAACCTCTTCCTCAGCATCAAGTTGATGGTAATAATTCTCCTGTTCCTGATCAAGCTCATGTCGATAGGTGGCGATATCAGCTAACACCGCCTCAAAGTCAGGATCATCTTTGAACATTCCCGCAAACTTCATCCAAGGATGCTCCGGTTTAGGCAAGTCGATCTCTAAAGAAACAATGGCTCTTCTAGAGTAATTATGATAAATTACCTGTAAAGAAAAACAAATAATTGAAATATTTTTACACTCAAAGTTGCTTTGAGTTCCTGCTGTACCTTGATTTGAGGTCAGCTTTTATGATATAAAGTATTCTGAAAATG
>NZ_JAVJQP010000050.1:0-125900 GCF_040218875.1 Coleofasciculus sp. D1-CHI-01 | reverse complement strand
GAACAAGAGTATAAGAGATATGAGGAGATTCAGGATAATGCTCCTGTTTCTCGGCAGGGGGGTGATGGGTGAGATGGGGAAGATGGGGGAGATGAGGGACATGGGGGAGATTAGGGAGATGGGGAAGATGGGGGAGATGGGTGAGATGGGGGAGATGAGGGAGATGAGGGAGATGGGGGAGATGAGGGAGATGGGGGAGATGGGGGAGAGGTTTCCCAATCAACGAATGACAAATGACGAATGACCAATGACCAATGACCAATGACCAACTATTTCGCCTGAATCAAATAGCCACACTGATGTTCTCCTTGATTAATCCAATGGGTGCGCTCGACTTGACAATCGGGTAGGATAGCGGCAAACATTTCCAATTCATGTCCGCAGACGCTGGGAAAGGATTCAGCGACGTTGGAAATTGCACAGTTGTGTTCTCTGAAAATAAACTGGTTATGAGTCGGCTCGCTAGCCTCGCTGGATTCGACCGGATACCATTCCGCCATGTATCCTTCACTTTGGCGCAGTTCTACCAATTTGGCGACTCGTTCGGCTAAGGAACCTTGACCCAAAAGCTGGCGGTATTCCATGGCTTTGCGTTCCCACTGTTTCTGGAGGATGGTACTCACCTGATCCCGACCCACGGTTTCTTCCAGGGTGTCTAGCAAGGACACGGCAAACTCGCCATAATGGTTAGGGAAGCGATCGCGTCCTTTTTTGCTCAAGCGGTAAACATGTTGAGGACGCCCCATTCCCATGGATACCGATTTATACTCAATTAGTCCCTCGGCTTCTAAATCCTTCAGGTGACGCCGAATAGCTTGGGGACTAATATCCAGAGCTTCCGCTAATGCATGCGCGATCGCTTGCTCCTGTTTGAGTAAATACTGCAAAATGTCTTGCTTGGTAGAAGATTGCTGAGTGGTGGTCATCGGCTTTTGGGGTGAAATCACGCTTGTGTTAGGGCAACAGAAGAAATTTAGTTGACTTTGACAACATCTTAGTTGTTAATATAACCTACAATAGAGTTAAACAACAAAAGTGTTGTTTTAGTCTAGAGCTAGTGCAACGTCGTCTAATCAGCCCGAACCTTAGAAAACAGGTGACGGGTTCATTGATACAGAAACGCTCCCGCCCACTTCCCATCCTTAATCGAAGAGAGAACACTGAAGCGAATGACTGCTACCGTCAAGAAATTAGTTAACCAACCCTACAAGTACGGCTTTGTCACCGACATTGAAGCCGATACCATTCCCCGTGGCTTGAGTGAAGACGTAGTCCGCCTGATCTCCGCCAAGAAGAACGAACCGGAGTTCATGCTGGAGTTTCGTCTCAAAGCCTATCGCCAATGGTTGAAGATGGAGGAACCGACGTGGCCCCACGTTCACTATCCGCCGATCAACTATCAGGATATCATTTACTACTCCGCTCCGAAGAAGAAAACGGAAAAGCTCAACAGCCTAGAAGACGTTGATCCCGCCCTCCTGGAAACCTTTGAAAAACTGGGGATTCCCCTATCTGAACAGAAGCGACTGTCTAACGTCGCCGTGGATGCCATTTTTGATAGCGTTTCCGTCGCCACCACATTTAAAGGCAAGTTAGCCGAAGCTGGGGTTATCTTCTGTTCCATCTCCGAAGCGCTGCAAGAACACCCAGAATTGGTGCAGAAATATCTGGGGAGTGTGGTTCCCGTTGGCGATAATTACTTTGCTGCCCTGAACTCGGCGGTGTTTAGTGACGGTTCCTTTGTGTTTATTCCCAAAGGTGTCAAATGTCCTATGGAACTGTCCACCTATTTCCGGATTAATACTGGGGAAACAGGACAGTTTGAGCGCACCCTGATTGTCGCTGAAGAAGGGAGTTCGGTGAGTTACTTAGAAGGGTGTACCGCACCCATGTACGACACCAACCAACTCCACGCCGCCGTTGTCGAACTCGTCACCCTAGATAACGCCGATATTAAATATTCCACCGTACAAAACTGGTTTGCAGGTGATGAGAAGGGTAAAGGCGGAATCTATAACTTTGTCACCAAGCGCGGTTTGTGCAAAGGCGTTAACTCCAAGATTTCCTGGACGCAGGTAGAAACGGGTTCAGCGATTACCTGGAAATATCCCAGTTGTGTTTTGGTTGGAGATAACTCTGTGGGTGAGTTTTACTCCGTGGCGTTAACCAATAACATGCAGCAAGCCGACACCGGAACCAAAATGGTGCATATCGGCAAAAACACCCGTAGCACGATTATTTCTAAAGGGATTTCTGCTGGCAATTCTAAGAATAGCTATCGGGGTTTAGTGAAAGTTAGTCCGAAAGCCAAAGGAGCGCGGAATTATTCCCAGTGCGATTCCATGTTGATTGGGGATACCGCTGAGGCAAATACGTTCCCTTATATTCAAGTCGAAAACAATATGGCTAAGGTTGAACACGAAGCCTCAACCTCGAAAATTGGCGAGGATCAGCTTTTCTACTTTACCCAACGCGGCATCTCCGAAGAAGATGCAGTTTCCATGATTGTCAGTGGTTTCTGTCAAGATGTCTTCAACGAACTGCCGATGGAATTTGCCGCTGAAGCCGATAAATTATTGAGTCTGAAATTAGAAGGAGCCGTGGGTTAGGGATTGGGGAAGTACCATGGCGCGTCTGTAGGGGCGGGTTTCACGACTATCGCTTGAAATGGTGCGTTACGCTTGAAATGGTGCGTTACGCTCCGCTAACGCACCCTACGCACCCTACACCCGCCCCGATTGTAGAGACGTAGTATGCTACGTCTGGAACATCCCCTCCCTTTTTCTCCCTTATCCCGAATAATCATTGATTTGAATTGGTGAACACTTGTAATGATTAGAGAAAATAGCGACGTAATTTTATCCGTCCGCAATTTGACGGCAAACGTTGAAGGACAACAAATCCTCAAGGGCTTAAACCTAGAGGTGAAGGCGGGAGAAATTCACGCCATCATGGGGCAGAATGGCTCAGGTAAAAGCACCTTTTCTAAGCTTTTAGCGGGACATCCCGCCTACGAAGTTACAGGTGGCGAGATCACCTTTCTGGGGCAAAATCTGCTGGAACTCGAACCCGAAGAACGGGCATTATCTGGCATATTTCTAGCATTTCAGTATCCCTTAGAAATTCCTGGAGTGAGTAATTTAGACTTCTTGCGCGTCGCCTATAATTCCCGCCGTAAGCATCAAGGATTAGAGGAAATTGATACCTTTGACTTTGAAGACTTAATCGAGGAAAAGCTGGACATTGTGAAGATGAATCCCAGCTTTTTAGAGCGCAGTTTAAATGAAGGCTTCTCTGGCGGCGAGAAGAAGCGAAATGAAATTCTACAAATGGCGCTGTTAGAACCTAAACTGGCGATTCTCGATGAGACAGATTCCGGTTTGGATATTGACGCGCTGAAGATTGTCGCCAATGGGGTAAATCATTTGGCAAATCCCGACAATGCCATGATTTTGATTACCCACTACCAACGGATGCTCAATTATATTGAACCCGATTATGTCCATGTCATGGCAGGAGGGCGCATCCTCAAAACCGGGGGTAAGGAATTGGCATTAGAATTAGAATCCCGTGGTTATGAGTGGGTAATAGAAGAAGCGGCGGCTGAGGTGATTGCCTAATGAGTATACAACTATCTGCAAAACCGGAAATTTCCTATTTAAAGGCGTTATTAGACCAATGTCGCCAAGATGAACCCGTCGTCGGGGGACAATTAAACGCCACTCTCGGGCAACTGCGGGATCAAGCAGCGGCGATTGTGGAAGAATTAGCGATTCCTACCCGTAGAGATGAAGAATGGCGGTTTACGGATTTGTCGCCGTTATTGGCGGTGAATTTCCAAGGAGTTGAGGCATTTTTTGAGCAATTCCTGCAACACCTAGACTTGACTTCCCTCACCCTACCCGAAACCCCGGATAGTCGATTAGTCTTTGTCAATGGGGTGTATGCGCCGGATTTATCGTCGGTGAGTGGATTACCTGAAGGCGTGTATGTGGGTAATTTGGCGGGTTTACCTGCGGCGTATCAGGAACGAATCCCCAATTATTTAGGCAAGCAACAGGGCGCGTCTGATATTTTCGCCGCCCTGAATACATCGGGACTCACGGATGCAGCGGTGGTGTGGATACCCAAAGCTAAAATAGTCGAGACACCGATTCATCTGCTGTTTATTTCTACCACTGACGATGTACCTGTCATTTGCCAACCGCGCTGTCTGGTGGTTGCTGAAGCGGGTTCGGTGGTGAATCTGATTGAACATTACGCAGCGAATGTAGACGGATGTCCCGATATTCCGGTAAATCGTCCTTATTTTAATAACCAAGTGACAGAGATTTGGATTGAGGATGACGCCCAAGTTATCCATACCCGGAATCAGCGAGAAGCGATTGATGGGTTCCACATTGGTAAAACAGCCGTCACTCAAGCCCGGAATAGTCGTTATACCTGTAACGCAATTAGTTTAGGGGCGAGATTCTCCCGGCATAATCTAGAAATTGTGCAGACGGGTGAGGGGACTGAAACCACACTGAATGGGTTAACCATGATTGGTGGGGAACAGGTAGCCGATACCCACAGTGCTGTACTGTTGAATCATCCTCATGGCATGACCGACCAGTTGCACAAATGTATCATAGATGACCGGGCGCACGGAGTCTTCAATGGTAAGGTTTTCGTGCCGCAATCGGCTCAATTTACCAATGCGGCTCAATTGAATCGCAATTTATTGCTTTCAGCTAAAGCCCGTGTGAATACCAAACCGCAATTGGAAATTACGGCTGACCAAGTTAAATGTTCTCACGGTGCGACGGTGAGTCAATTAGACCCGGAGGATGTATTCTATTTACAAAGTCGAGGACTGAATGAAACCAATGCCCGGAATCTATTAATTGATGCTTTTGTAGCGGAGATTCTCCAGCGAATCCCGGTGGACTCCCTACGGCAAAGACTGTCCCAATGCGCGATGTGTAGAACAATGTAGAGACGTGCCATGGCACGTCTTTCCGGGGCGGGTTTAGGGATTAAGGTTGATTGTTTTATCTAGTTTTTAGGCAAAACCCGCCCGGAATCTGATCCTTCGCTTTGCTAGTAGGAGATGGTTTTGAGTTTTATAATTATTTGACATAAGACCAATAACATAAGACCAATGACCAATGACAAAGGACAAATGACAAAGGACAAATGACCATCACCCAAGAAAAAACCCTAGCTGCTATCGTCCGTTCTGACTTTCCCATTTTGCAGGAGAAAGTTCACGATAAACCATTGATTTATCTTGATAGTGCTGCTACCTCTCAGAAGCCGTTGGCGGTGCTGAATGCGTTGCAAAACTATTATGAAAGGGATAACGCCAATGTCCACCGAGGTGCTCATGCGCTGAGTGTCCGCGCCACAGAAGCTTATGAGTCAGCGCGGGATAAGGTGGCGGCGTTTGTGAATGCGGCGTCGCGGAATGAGATTGTGTTTACCCGGAATGCCTCAGAAGCGATTAACTTGGTGGCGTATAGCTGGGGATTAAATACGTTGCAGCCAGGGGATGAAATAATTCTCTCGGTGATGGAACATCACAGCAACATGGTTCCCTGGCAAATCATTGCTCAGAAGACGGGGGCGGTGTTGAAGTATGTGGAACTGACGGAAACTCAGGAGTTTGATTTAGAGCAGTTTAAGTCTCTGATTTCTGAGAAGACGAAGTTAGTTAGTGTGGTGCATGTCTCGAATACCTTGGGATGTATTAACCCAGTCGAAGAGATTAGTGCGATCGCACATCAGTATGGCGCTAAGGTATTGATTGATGCTTGCCAATCTGTCCCTCATACACCGATTGATGTGCAGGGGATGGATTGTGACTGGTTAGTCGCATCGGGTCACAAAATGTGTGCGCCCACCGGGATTGGTTTTTTGTATGGCAAGTTAAACGTGCTGCTGGAAATGCCGCCATTTATGGGTGGCGGTGAGATGATTTCGGAAGTCTTTCTCGACTATTCCACCTACGCCGAATTGCCCCACAAATTTGAAGCCGGAACCCCTGCGATTGGGGAAGCGATCGCGTTGGGTGCGGCGGTAGACTATTTAATGGGGATTGGTATGGATAAAATCCATGCTTATGAGGAGGAACTCACGGCGTATCTGTTCGAGCAGTTACGGGATGTTCCTGATTTGACCCTGTATGGTCCCCAACCGACAGCAGAGGGGAAAGGAAGGGCGGCTTTGGCTTCGTTTAATGTTGAGGGATTGGCGGCGAGTGATGTGTCTACTCTATTAGACCATGAAGGAGTAGCGATTCGTTCAGGTCATCATTGTACTCAACCGTTGCACCGCATTTTAGACGTAACGGGTTCGGCGCGGGCGAGTTTGTATTTCTACAATACGCGGGAAGAGATTGACGTTTTTGTTCAGGCGTTGACAGAGACAATTGACTTTTTTAAGAGTGTCATGGAGTAGAGTTGTGGGGTGGGCATTGCCTACCCTACAGTCATGCTCCAATCAGCCCTCAACTAAAGTTGGGGCTAAAAGCTTAAACCCGTTAAAACGGGTTCAAAGACTTACCCCGTAGGCTGATACCAAGTTGCAGTCTATGGAGTAGAGTTGTGGGGTGGGCATTGCCTACCCTACAGTCATGCTTCAATCAGCCCTCAACTAAAGTTGGGGCTAAAAGCTTAAACCCGTTAAAACGGGTTAAAAGACTTACCCTGTAGGCTGATACCAAGTTGCAGTCTAACGTAGAATCTGTCATGCTGAGCAGAACCCTTCACGACCTTCGAGGGCAGGCTCCGTGAAACGGAGTGACGCGAAGCATCTATCCAGATTCTTCGCTTCGCTCAGAATGACATGATAGAACGCAACTCGGTATGAGGCGGAATTGAGGTTAAAGATAATAAATTTATTTCCTGGCTATATGAGTCAGTAATTAAATTAAGCATGAAATACAGGTGTGGTACCGCTAAAATAGGGGAATAAGCTGTCACGCATTTACATTGGGTATTAGTAGCGAGCAAGATGCAAAGCCTGCGGCATGGCTTCGCTAAACGCACTACAAGCAAGGATTTCGTCCGTTAAGTAGTCGGACAAAAGAAAACGACACCGTACTAAGTTGTGTAAACAAACCTCAAACCCTTACAAAGGACGTAGCTTGATTCTCGCTCCCTTGAGTATGACGAATGACGAATGACAAATGACGAATGACGATCCCCACCGTTCACTTTAATTGTCCCCACCAAGTTATCACCTTAGGAGTCATCAGCGATGGGCATTGAGAATAGAAGATGGAAAGGATTATTTGCTCCCACTGAAGTTGTTGAACTGAAACAGATGTGTCTAACCCCTGGACAGATGTTTCAACCGGGAAAATATAAGGCTGAAGATTTACCGGAGATTGCTTTTGAAATGGGTTTGGTTGAGAGTGTAAACACTGGGGAAACCCAACAGGATAAAGTTGATACGGCTGCTGAAAAAGAGTAAGCTAAGATGCATTTAAATTGTGTATTTCCTGTTGCCTGTTGCCTAATCTTAACCTTATGTGGAATGTCACGATCCTTAAGGCTGGTGGGCAATGCCCACCCTACTTCGCTTTTTTTTGCACGGAATATAGGATTCAAAGCCGGGAGCATGTCAGTTTTGCATAAAACGCTCAAGCGAAACCCAACAGGTCGATGGCGTTGGGTTACTCTTCGAGAAGGCTTCGCCTACGTTCCTCAACCCAACCTACAAAGGTGACATGCTCCCTTCAAAGCCTCTCTCCTTGCAGGAGAGAGGTTTGGAGAGAGGTTTTCTAGATCCCGTGAAAAGTAAGGTTCCCTGTTACCTGTTCCCTAATCTCAACCGTTAACTTTCTACTTATGAAAACCAACCCTTATGCTTGGTTAGAAGACTCTCTTTCGACTATCCGCAAAGCCAACTGGTATCGTTCAGTACAAGCGCTGCAAAATCGTCCCGGTGCGGTGGTAAAACTGGAAGGGCAAGAAGTCATTAACTTTGCCAGTAATGATTATTTAGGATTGGCGGGGGATGATCGTTTAATTCAAGCGGCGATTACAGCGACTCAGCACTACGGTACAGGTAGCACTGGTTCTCGGTTACTCAGTGGACATCGGGAATTGCATCGAGAATTGGAATGTGCGATCGCATCTCTGAAACAAACCGAAGATGCATTGGTGTTTAGTTCGGGTTATCTGGCGAATTTAGGTGCGATCGCGGCTTTAGTCGGGAAGCGAGATCTGATTCTGGCGGATCAGTATAATCACTCTAGCCTCAAGAATGGGGCAATTTTAAGTGGTGCCACGGTGATTAACTATGTCCACACGGATATGGAAGACTTAAAGCATCAACTGGTTCACCATCGCCACAATTACCGCCGTTGTCTGATTGCCACCGATAGCGTTTTTAGTATGGATGGGGATTTGTGTCCGTTGCCAGACATTCTCTCACTAGCGGATCAATTTAGCAGCATGGTATTAGTAGATGAAGCCCACGCGACGGGTGTTTTAGGCGTAACAGGTGCAGGCTGTGTGGAACATTTTGGCTGTACGGAATACCCCTTAATTAAAATGGGAACGTTGAGTAAAGCATTGGGGAGTTTGGGGGGATATATCGCAGGTTCAGCGACTCTAATTGATTTCTTGAGAAATCGCGCCCCTAGCTGGATTTATACCACTGGATTATCTCCGGCTGATACGGCGGCGGCGTTAACGGCGGTTGAAATTATCCAAAAAGAACCGCAACGTCGCGATCGACTCTGGCAGAATGTAGAGATGCTCCAGTTTCTGATTCGGGAAAAGCTATCTGATCTCCATGTATTGCCGTCTGAATCTCCGATTCTGTGCCTTCAATTTACTAGCGCCAAAGAGGTTATGAACACGGCACAAAAACTAAAATCCGCAGGTATTTTTGCCCCAGCGATTCGTCCTCCTACGGTTCCCACCAGTCGAATTCGCATTTCGGTTATGGCAACTCATGAAGCGACTCACTTTCAGTTATTGGTGCAATCACTGCTGCGAGGGTTGGTTTAAAAACCTCTCTCCAAACCTCTCTCCTACAAGGAGAGAGGCTTTGAATACTCCCCCTTCCGGGCAATAAAAGTTAAAATATTTCTCTGTTGCTTGTTGCCATTTAACCGCGTAGAGATTCTTGAGACAGTCGGAGCGGCAGATAATGAGTTTTATGGAACTTTTTATACTTCACAGGTTGAACCTGTACCTGAACCTCTCACTATCCTTGGTTCAGCTACAGCATTAGGCGTTGGAGCTTTACTCAAGCGAGAGTCTTCTAAAAAGAAGAACAAACACAAGTCATGACTTAAACCAATTCATACTAACCAAAAATCAAACGAGTAAGCTGCCATCAGCGCTTTACTCCCCCAAAAATTTCCAAAGCTAACACAGAGCGAAGTCGGGTGGGTTGAGCGAAGTCGAAACCTACCAGTCTACCAGTTAGTAACCTTCGACTTAAAACCAAATCCGATGATACAAATCCCCTTTATCCCTTGGCTGATAAAAGCCTTTTGCCTTTCACCGAATTTTATTATCTTAACCTGAATGCTTAGTGCTATATTACTCAGACTCAGTATCTTCAGGTTCAAATTTAACCTTGTTATACGCATCAGTTAAGGAAATTTCAAAATCGATTGAGGAGAACGATATTACCTCATCTGATTCGTCATATTCACGCAATGACCATTGTTTAGCGTCTATCTTAGAAAAATGTTCGACATATCGTTTAGTTTGATCCAGGAGTAAATATTCCCGAAAACTAGGAATTGTACGGTAAGCCTGAAACTTGTCACTGCGATCATACCTTTGGGTTGATTTTGACGAAATCTCGATAATCACTTGAGGATTCGTGATTGTATCAGTGCGGTTATTGTAATAGTCAGCTTCTCCTGCAATAACCATAACATCGGGATAGGTGTAGATCCGTCTTTTCGGTATCCACAGACGCACATCACTCATGAAAACGTCATACTCTTGGGTTTTAAACGCAAAATTCAGTGCCGCAGAAAGATTACCGGCTATCAGATTATGATTGGTAGATTCACCTGCCTTATGGAAAATTTGACCGTCAATGTACTCGCTTTTATAGTCGGCTGCTTCCTCCAGGGTTCGATATTCCTCTGGAGTGTAGTATCGCTGTTCAGTAACCTGCATGGTTAAACCGAGGATGTTGAACTAAGGGTTACTTTTACTGTACCTCCTTAACGGTTAAATAAGCTGTTTGGCATTTAAACCTTAATGTCAATAATGGCGAAATCTTTGTAGTGCGTTTAGCGAAGCCATGCCGCAGGCTTTGCATCTTGCTCGCTACCCTTTCATCTTGCTCGCTACCCTTTCATCTTGCTCGCTACCCATTCCCAACTTAAATGCGTGACAACTTAATCAGGATTTACACAGCAACACTACTTATGGGGGTAAAGGTGCGTTACGCTACGCTAACGCACCCTACGAGTCTTTACCTCCTTAACGGTTAAATAATGACGAATGACTAATGACTAATGACGAATGACTGACTTCCTGGGAAGTCGATGAGAACTCGATAAGAACTCGAATAACTCCATCATGAACTCAAATCACCACCGGATTTAATAGCAATTAGCAAGAGAAAACCCTTGCGATTAACTGAGTTCACGAGGACATTCATGTGTTATCCCAGATTTTGGCACAGGCGACGACTCAATCAACTTTTCGGATTACTCCACCTATATTTTGGCTGATTGTAGGTGTTCTACTTTGCCTAGTTGAGTTCTTTATCCCCAAATCTTGGTCGAAGCGATGCCGATTTATTGCCCTGATGATGGGTGTAGGTGCGCTACTTGTCTCATTTATTGTATGGCAGGGCGCGATCGCACTGGGGTTTGAGTGGCAATTTCTGATGTATGACGGGTTTAGCTTACAGGTGATGTATTGGATGGGATTATCCTTTGCCTTTGCTATCTGGTTGCGCCCTATGTTGATTCGGCGTCCTAAATATACTATCCCAGAGGCGACTCAAGCCCAGGTATTAACCGAGATATTACCCGGAGAAACAGGGCGAGTCATGTATGAGGGTTCCTCTTGGCAAGCCTGTTGTGCCGATTCCCAACTTGCGATCGCACCTAACCAAACGGTGTATGTGGTGCGGCGAGAGGATAATACCTTGATTGTCATGCCATAAGTTGGTTATTCGTCTTTCGTCCTTCTATTTGGAAATAGTCAGATGTTCACATTGCTGTTAATGCAGACAGAAGTGAATCGCATTGATGCCCAAACAATTCTGGCACAAGCGACTACAAAGTCAGCATTTATTCCTCATCCATCCTTGTTCTGGTTAGGTAGTGGTGTTGTACTTTGCCTACTGGAGTTGTTTCTGCCAAAAGCCTTCACCCAAAAGTTCAAACTTGTGCCTCTGTCGCTGGGAATTATTTCCCTGATCATAGCGTTTAGCTTGTTTAGAATGACAAGATTTATCGCATTTCGCTGGCAAGTCGCTTACTGGATGTTACTGTCTACAGCCTCCATTATCTGGATACGTCCGATGCTACTGAAGCGGAAAAAATTTAAAGTGCCAGAAGCAACGGAAGCCCGCACGTTAACTGAAATTTTACCTGGAGAAACCGGACGAGTTCTCTATGAAGGCAGTTCTTGGGCGGCGCGTTGTCAAGAACGGCAAATGAGTATTCCTGCCAATCAAACTGTTTATGTTGTTGGACAAGAGGATAACACATTAATTGTTTTGCCGGAACATTTATTTCGAGCCTAATGGGTTCATTATCCGTGGTATTTACAAAACATCAAGCCAGTACTATTTAATGGCTGATCAGTTCACATTCAATCAAATTGTATCTCACGAGGAGAATTTAAAATGTATCAGTGGTTTTTTATGGCATTTATCGCCTTGACTGGTACCACCTTGGCAGGTAGTGTCAAGATTATTAAGCAAGGAGAAGAGGCTTTAGTTGAAACTCTAGGTCGATATGATGGTAAAAAATTAGAACCCGGTCTAAATTTTGTGATTCCTTTTCTGGATCAGATTGCCTGTCAGCAAACGATTCGGGAACAAGTGTTAGAGATTCCGCCGCAAAATTGTATTACTCGTGATAATGTGTCAATTAGTGTAGATGCTGTCGTTTATTGGCGGGTAATTAATCTGGAAAAATCTTATTACAAAGTTCAGGATCTGCAAGCCGCGATGGTGAATTTAGTTTTAACTCAAATTCGCTCAGAAATGGGTAAACTTGAACTGAACCAAACCTTTACCGCCCGCACTGAAGTGAATGAAATGCTATTGCGGGAATTAGATATTGCCACAGCACCGTGGGGAGTCAAGGTAACGCGGGTAGAATTGCGGGATATTGTACCATCTAAAACCGTGCAAGGGGCAATGGAATTACAGATGTCAGCGGAACGGAAAAAGCAGGCGGCAATTCTGACATCGGAAGGGGAACGAGAAGCAGTGGTTAATAGTGCCAGAGGGGAAGCTGAGGCACAAATCATTGAAGCACAAGCGCGTCAACGAGCCGCTATTTTGGAGGCGGAAGCGCAACAAAAGCAGCAAGTTCTTAAGGCGCAAGGGACAGCCGGTGCGATGGATATTATTGGCAAAAAGTTAAACGCTGATCCCTCATCAGCCCAAGCACTCCAGTTTTTATTGGCACAAAACTATTTGGATATGGGGATAAAAATTGGTAGTAGTAACAGCAGCAAGATCATGTTTATGGACCCGCGCACGATTCCAGCGACGTTAGATGGGATTGGTTCGATAATAACAGAGGAGAGTAATGGAGAGTTGAGTAAGTTGGCTTAGAATTAATTGCATCGGGTGCGTTAGCGAAGTGTAACGCACCTAAAATGCTGATTTTTTATGGGCTAATTGTAAAGGCTTAATCCCAATGAATATTCATTTAAAGACTCCGCCGATGAGTTCACACTCTTGAAAGGAACGCGATGATCGATTTGCAGTTCACGCTTATCTAATTCTTCTAGGTAAATAAAACACTTACATCCATACTTTTTGATTAACTCCTCTTTGATCCGTCTCGATAACCCGGTTCTACCCGAAATCCTAGAAAATCTAACATTACTAATATCTCCAAACTTATAAGCTGCTATTTTTCTACCATCACTTCCTGTAACCCGAAAAGTTTTTAATGGTATTCCTAGCTCTCGGACATCTCTAGCTGCTCTAGGAGGATGATTATAACCATAAGTTTCTTTGAGTTCTTCAGTTGTTACAAAGCCATACTGCATAATGTGATCAATAACCGATCTAGGTCTTTTGGCTGTTACTGACTGACAAATTTTTATAAAATCGTCAGGTAACTGTTGAGAATTATCCATGTTGCTATAGAAGCGTCAATTGCTTAGGAAATCCAAGAATGTAATTTTCTATTTCTGGTGAGCAATCCCTGAGTAAAGTTGGTGACAAATATAATGACTCTACTGTTATTTCCTGTTTACCTAAAAGTGTTGCCTGTGATGAACGTCCTACCTCGATTTGAATTTTCTTAAGACCCAGATATTCCGGTAGTTTCTTACCAAATATTTTATTGCCCCGTTTACCATCGTAACTAATTGCAAATTTTATTGCTTTTCTGTTTAATACTTCTATAGCTGAAACAAATTCATCAAAACTAATCCCAGAGCAGTATCTAGAGTCTCTATTCCCACATACTCCTTGGTAGGGAGGGTCCATGTAGACAAAATCAGTATTGTCAACCTTGGCTAAAACATCTTTATAATCGAGAGCCGTAAATAAACATTTATTTTTTAGCAAATGAGAAACTCCTTCAATATTCTGTCGCATTTTTTCAGGGCGGGTACCTTTCCTACGCTTATCTGGGCTTTGATTAAATAAACCATCGCTATTGTATCGGACAGAACCCTTTACACACCGGGAGAGCAGATAGAGGAACAAGAAAGGGTCATTTGTTTTATTAAATTCATCTCTAATCTTATAATAGTGTTCTACCGAGTTTCCATGTTGCTCATTCCATATTTTTGTATATAAATATGCTGTTTTATCGGGCTGTTCAATAATTAACTCTAGTAACTTAATTAAAGGCAGATTAAAATCATTAATCCAAAACTTTTGACTAACCTGCCGTGCAGCAGCAGCGATACTAATCGCGGCAGTTCCTGAAAATGGCTCTACTAACCTTCCTATTTTATTAGGCAGGAATCTGAGAATGTCTGAGGCAAGATTCCTTTTACTTCCCTGATACTGGATTGGATGCGGAAGATTAGCCATCTTAATCTAAGGAGAAATGCGTGAGTACACTGCGGCAGTAATTTATACCTATCTCTATACTAATTAAGTTTACCATTTACAGAGGTAGTTCTACGAATTGTCTTTCTGAGGAAAGGTGGAAAATTGCGATCGCGTCCGTGGCTCTCGATGAGTGTATCCCTGGCGTCCCCTGGCTCACGTTTGCCAAACAGGAAATATCGGTCACTCCGTTATACAATTAGCTAGTTAAACTACGCCACACCTGGACAAATGGGAATGACAGGAATCGAACCTGCAACCCAGTGATTAAGAGTCACCTGCTCTGCCAATTGAGCTACATTCCCTGATTAAACCCCTCTGGATGGAATCGAACCACCGCATCCGATATTCGTAGTATCAGTGCCAGAATCCACTGGCAGAGGGATGAATCCACCGGGAAGGTACTGCCCCTTCTACCTCTGCGTTATCAGCACAGCGCCTCACTTTTCGGCTTCCGGTGGATAGAGGAAGATGGAGGAATCGAACCCCTACGACATCGCTGCCGTACCACGGTTTTCAAGACCGCTTGCCGTCCATTCAGCAGCATCTTCCAGTTAAGGGTGTCTGACGGGACTTGAACCCGCTATTGACTTGTTCCACAAACAAGCGCCGCGACCGCTTTGGCTTCAGACACCATCATGGATCTGGCGGGGGTTGAACCCGCAACCTCCTGTGTGCAAAACAGGCGTTCTCCCATTGGAACTACAGACCCTAAGTGGGTGGACACAATCAAAGCTAACGGTGGAGAACTCGCGAGAGCGAGAAGCAAGCTACGTCATTCGTCATTTGTCATTCGTCCTTTGTAAGGGGTTGACACAATATCTCTCGCACTGCCATTAAAATCTCTCCCAATCGATTTTTACCACTGCCATCTTTACCGCATCCCCAGTAGTAATCGATGGGGGAATTCTCTACAATCAACTCATCCCCTGTCGCCAAAAGTATTTCGCGGATATCAGCATGAGTTTCAAACTTCTGCAAAACTCCCTGCTTCATAATTTCATCCTTGACTTGTTCCCAATCGCTCCGGATAGGGTGTTGCCGACTTCTACCCATTTTGGCAGCGTCTTTAGGCGTTTTCACCTCGCATATTTTGTCGAACCAAGGACGATCTGTCTCGACAAATTTCTGTGCCTGGAAGTAATGTTCACTCGTTGCCCACCAACAACCATCTAACTCGAAACCATGGCGAGAAAAGTTGGAAAAGCAACCGTAGGGTTTTTCACGGGTGCTATAAAAATAGACTGGCATACTGGTAATTGGTATTTTTGTACTATTTTAGTCTAAGATGAATGGCACTGACTGGTATGCTGGTGGGCAATGCCCACCCTACGATATATCAAAGTTTCGTCGCTCCAAAAATGCTTATTGAGCGTGCCATTGAGTCTAAGAGCCTGTAATTGTGCGATCGCCCTCGCGTGCAAGTTACCAGAGCGTTGTGATGCGCCTTCTCAGTTACTAGAGGAACTCCGCCGATGAGTTATTACACACTCTTTAAAGGATGGCTACCTCTAAGCCAACCTATCGGGTTATTCGCACTCCTCGTTCTCAAACGCCCACTGTTAATAGAACAGCGTTACTCTTCCTCTCGTACTAAGTATGTAAGCTCTTAGATGTCAGGGCACGCAAGGCGCGATCGCACGGTTTGTTTAGTCAAAGAAAATAACCTCCTTTTTGAACGGTATTCAACGCCCCCACCAGGATTTGAACCTGGAACTCTCAGCTTAGAAGGCTGCTGCTCTATCCCTTGAGCTATGGGGGCTTATATTTCGTCCTCTGTCATTTGTCATTTGTCATTTGTCATTTGTCATTTGTCATTTGTCTGAAAATCGATTGTGGAATTCGGTGATTATTCTTTTTTGTTTGGTTGAATCAAGGACAGAAAACAACACCATTTTTAATTGTCCCCAAAATTGACAATTGGGTAATAAAAAATCAGCAAACATTTGGGCAACCATTGAGGGTTCATTCTGAAAAACGCCACATCCCCAAGCGCCTAAAACGAGTGCATCACATCCCTGTTCAACTGATAAACTCAAGACTTTAGCACCGCGACTATATAAAGCATCGCGTATTCTTGCCCCATTTTTCGGTTGATTGCGCCAAATTGCACCCGCATTGGGAGCAGGACTCGTAATAAAATCGACACAATAAGGTGGCTCTAGTAATGTGCCATCATCTTTACGAAAAATTGGACAACCTGGGGAATAAATGATCCGATCTGAGTAGAGAAGTGACTTATGGGAACGATGATACTCATAGTATTCTGGACATTTTAACAAGCTTTTATAAAGGGCAGAACTTCTAGCTAGACTTTCTTCTTGGGCTTGAGCGCCGTTGATAAATCCACCGCCAGGGTTTTTAGCTGAAGCAAAGTTAAGGACGCCAATCTTGTGAAACTGTTGAGATTGTGCCATGCGTTCTGCTCCGATTAACGTTGTTTCATTCCTGACTTCAAATTCAGTTGTAGAGAATTTGGGAGTGCTGGAGAGAACATTTTGTTCGAGAGTAGAGAGACTGTCTGGGTCATAGTATTTTGTCTGAGCTAGACAAGCGTTTAAATCTTGATTAATATCAACCCGTTGACCCGTCGGAGAGTCGTAATAGCCAGCATCGAGAATCTTGAGTGTATCTTGCGCGATCGCAATCCGGTTCATAAGTAATATTTTATACCTTATACGTCAATTGTCGAGGCAGGTTTAGGGAATCTGTAGGGGCGGGTTTAGGGACAATTGTAGGGGCGGGTTTAGGGAATCTGTAGGGGCGGGTTTAGGGACAATTGTAGGGGCGGGTTTAGGGAATCTGTAGGGGCGGGTTTAGGGACTAAATTTAGATATCCACCGATAACGGAACAACAAAACCCGCCCTTCCCCACCGATAACGGAACAACAAAACCCGCCCTTCCCCACCAATAACGGAACAACAAAACCCGCCCTCACCACCAATAACGAAACAACAAAACCCGCCCTCCCCACCGATAAATGAAATTCAGCTAGTCACCACTAACGGAAAAACAAAACCCGCCCTCCCCACTGTTCAAAAAATCTAATGCTAGGATTAATTAATCTGTTTGTAGTAAGCGCTTCAGCGCTTCTTCTGGCACTAAAGTGCCGACTACGAACGAACCCCCGAAAACTATGTCCTCGCAACATTCTGTGAGAATTGAACTCACTGTTTCTGCCTCCAATCCCAACTTACTCGAAGGTCTAGAAACCTGGTTGCGCTTGGGTTTAATCAGTGATGCCCAAGTGAAGCAACTCGGTCGAATCTATCTATCTTGTCGCCTTCCTGAACCAGAGATTGCGCCCCTGCCATCTCGCCCCCCATCCCGAAAGGTGGAACCCAAGGTCAAGGAACCCGTTCCTACTGTCTCACCCTTATCCCGGATATGGCAGTCATGGCAAGAGGAACTGAGTGTACGCTGGCTGCTGTTTCTGGGTGTCTTTTTGGTTGTTGTCTCTTCCGGTGTCCTCGCGGCGACTCAATGGCAGAATTTTCCACCAGCGGGACAGTATGGTGTGTTATGGACATATACCGTTATCTTTTGGAGTATTAGCCTGTGGGCGGGAAAGCGTTCTAATTTAAAGTTAACCTCTCAAACCTTACAATTGATTGCCCTGCTTTTAGTCCCGGTTAACTTTTGGGCAATGGATGGTTTTGGGTTATGGCGTCATCCCTGGGAATGGATTGTTGTGGGGGGGGCGGCGTTAAGTTTAACGGGAATTACGGTTATCAATCCGTCTATCCAAACTAACTCATTCCGGCTTACCTCTCCTGCTTCTCTAGTTTTATGGTTGAGTTATCTACACTGGGGTTGGAATTGGTCACAGGTTCCATTAGTCGCTGTTTATTTAGGTGTGATCGGAACCGCGATTTTCCTCCCCGCCGCCGCTTCAACCCCTCGCGCATCCCCATCTTTGCCGAATAATGCACCCACGGGTAGTTTAGTGGTGATTTATGCCCTCACGGTGTTATTAGGACGGGCAATTTTCGTGATGAATGTGCCAATTACCCAACTCGCTTTGGCAATGGGAATTTGTGGTTGGTTGTTGGCACGACAGGGAAAACCTCCAGCCGTCTCACGAGAGTCTGTTTCCTCCTTTAGTACAAAAGTCTGGGATGGAATTGGCGGTGGATTACTGTTGATGGGTTGGTTGGTTTCGGTAGGAGAAGAAATTCCTTGGCAAGCCACGGTGGTTAGTGGGTTGGCGATTGGTTTTTTCGCCCAGCGCTTACAGTATTCTCGGCGGCGTCTGGATTTAGCTGCCATTTTTTTGATTGGCTTGCAAACGCTGTTTTTACTATGGCGATTAATCCCGTTGGCGGTACAAGAGGAGGTAGTCAGTTTCCTCTCTCAACAGGTGGGTTCAGACGTGGAAGCCTGGTGGGGTGTCGCCCTATTTCCCTACATTATTCTGTGGGTAGGTTTGACCGATTGGCTATATCGGAAGTCGAACCCTAGATTAGCCCGGTTTGGGGAAGGACTCACATTCGGATTGGGTGTAATGTTAACGGTAATCAGTACCCTGAATCCGACGGCGCGATCGCTCAACCTATTATTCTCCACTGTCACTCTTGCTATTGTTACTCATCGCCGCCCTCCGCTGCGAATTCCTCTGGTTTATCTCACCCATATCGCCGGATTATTAACCCTCTGTTCGTTTATTGATGGATGGTTTCCGACTCTCAGCGAACCGCTTTGGGCAAGTTTATTGTTGGCGTTAATGGTGGCAGAATGGAGTCTGAGTATAAAGCAGGAAGGGCAAACGGTAGAAGCAAATCCTCCATCTCCTGTCCCCCAGCAGACTTGGTATCACAGTTGTTGGCACATTGGTTTTGTCCTCGCTGGAATCAGTTATGTGTTACTGGCTGGGGAAAGTATTACGTATTTGATTCCCTTTCCCACGCATCCTTGGGGGCTTTTATGGTTACTCACCCCATTAACCTTAACTGGAGTTGCCAGTCTTAGTCAGCGATCGCGGCGCATTCAGGCTGCTTCGTGGAGTGCGATCGCTTTATTTCTTGCCCAATGGCTAACCCTATTCCAACCGCAGATTCAACTGATTGGCTTAGGGGTTGCCACAGTGTTAATGTTCCTGAATAGTCGCTATTTACGCCAAACTGTCGCCGCTACAATTACAATTGGTTTTGCCCTCAGCTTTTTTAGTGCATGGCTGTGGCAAGGAATTCCCGGATTACCTCCCTTATCTGTCGCCGATTGGTATTTGGTGGGCGCGATCGCAATTTTGGGATTATGGCTGCTACGGGCTAGCTTAATTCCCCAGTCTGGCGATTTAGCTTCGTTGTACGCCCAAGCCTCGGATGGATGGGCAATTGCCCTGTCTGGTACAGAATTAGGATTCCTGACGCTACACAGTACCCAGAGTTACGTCGAACTGATTCCATCCAGTTGGCATTACCTAGCCGCATCAATTTTAATTGGCGGTGCGATTTGGTTTCGCTGTTGGCGATCATTTACAGAGTTTGGTATCTATGGCATCAGTTGGGCAATCGAATTAGCGATCGCATATACGATTCTGTTACAAAATGGTTCATCCCTAACCTTAGCCACCGCTAACATTATCCTGGCACTTGTGATACTAATCCTCACCGATTGGTGGTTTGCCCGTTTAGATGATGACACAGAGGAACCTGTAGAGACGCGCCATGGCGCGTCTGGCGCGTCTAGAAATGCACTGGAGGGTTTACCCTTAATCTATGCCCTAATTGGCATTAGTTTGCGCTGGACGTATTTCACCCCTTATACCGGGTTACTCACCCTCGGTGCAGCATTAACCGGGATAGGTGTAGGGCGTCGCCGTCTTCCCTGGAAAGGGATCACCTATCTCTCCCTAGCAGGTATTTCTATTGCTTGGTATGAACTGGTAATTTACCAGATGATGCAAGCCGAGGGAGGAAATCCAGCGGATGGCTTTACTATTCTAGCGGGTGTCGCGGCGGCAATTGCGGTTATTTATCGAGTGTTGGCATGGTTTTGGCAATCGCGCGATCGATCCACCCTTCTCAACCTCAGTATCACTGAAATTAAAATCACCGCCCATATTCACTGGGCAATTGCCAGTTTACTGATGGTGTTAACGGTGGGAATGTCGGTGTTAACCACACCAAATCTGAGAACCATCGGACTTGCCATCAGTTGGGTACTGGCTATTTATGCCTTATTACAGGGGCGTACAAGACAAAAACGCCAGTTATCTCCCTCATCTCCCTCATCACCCCCATCATCTAACCTCTGGATATACGCCGGATTAACCGAAGTCGCCGCCACAGGTGTTTATGCGCGTTTAACCTGGACACAGTTGAGCATATTTGACCCCTGGAGAGGGGTAATGGCTTGTTTATTCGCGATCGCGCTTTTTCAACTGCCTTGGCGACGCTGGGGATGGAATGATAAACCTTGGCAACATTACGCCATCATCTCTCCTTTGCTAACGGTTTGCCTCAACTATCAAACCCTATCTTCAATCAATTTACTAGCCGTTGCCGGGTTTTATGCCTGGGTTGCCAACCGCCAGTCTAATTTACGCTGGACATATTTGAGTCTATTTTTCGTTGATTGGGCAATTTGGCGGGTTTTAGTTAATCAACAAATCACTGAACCCTTGTGGTATGCTGCCCTAATTGGCGGATCTTGCCTCTACATTGCCCAAATTGATCCAGAATTAAAACGTCCCCGAAAACGACAAACTCGTCACTACTTCCGCTTACTGGGTAGTAGCATCATTTGTTTAGCCGCGTTCTTTTTCCATCAAGAGACTGGACTCATTCCCGGAATCATTAGCCTGGTTGCCATATTTGCTGGATTAGGACTGCGAATTCGGGCATTTTTAATGGTTGGTACAGCAACATTTGTTCTAACGGTATTTTACCAGTTAGTTGTTTTGAGTTTTCAGTATCCCTTTTCCAAATGGGTCATTGGCTTAATCGCTGGCATTATTTTTATTAGCATTGCTGCTAACTTTGAACAGCGACGGGAGCAAATTTTGGGCATTTTTCAAAACTGGGCGAACCAGTGGCGAGAATGGGAATAGAAACTAACAATTTTAGATCCCCCTCCCGTCCCCCTTCAAAAGGGGGAAGCCAATCGAGCTTACAGGGGAAGCCTTTGAACCCGTTTCAACGGGTTTAAGCTTTTAGCCCCAACTTTAGTTGAGGGCTTAAGTGAGTGCTGACCACTCAGCCAGGTGGAAACCTCAAGGTTTTATGGAACCTATAACCAACGCCCTGGATTTTATCGATCGTTAACCTTTATGGTTTGAGAGTTAATTGTATAACCTTTAACGATTGAAGTTTAAGCGTTAAGCGTTGAGCGTTAAGCTTTAAAGGTAGTGGAAGATGGAGTCGGTTGCGAATCGACACCTCATGCTTCTAATAGCATGTGCTCTACGCCATTGAGCTATCCATCTAAATCCATAAATTTAGAGGTTTTCGAGTGACCAGCACTTCTAGCTTAGTCGGGAATCTCAAGCATGGTGCGGGCATTGCTAATTGACAGTACCCGGTCAACCGTTGATTTAAACTCTTCAACAAATACTTGCCGTCTCTCGCTCTCTTCTGCGAGGTTAGTGGGATCGAGCAATTCGACACCTTCTCGCTCTAAGAAGCTATCCGCCAGAGATTGATATTTTTCAGACGCGGCATTTTTACCCAACACCTCCTTGGCTAACTTATCCAGTCGCTCTTTCACTCGCGTTTGAGCGGCTTTGTACTCATTCTGAGTGCGAGTGTACGCCGACACCATCGTGTGAAAAACTGCCTCATAGTACAAGATAAAATTCTTCATCTCGATAGCTTCAGCCACCGTCATTTCTTGACCCGCGACGGAAACCATGGTGGAGGCATTCGACAAAACAACGGCTCGTTTAATGGTGCGTCGTCTGTCAATTAAAGCATCAACTCGTTGTAAAGCCGCCCGTGCTTTAGAGGCATGGTCTTCTCGTGATTTGTAGCCTGTTGGCACTTTGCCGACTTCCACAACAGCAATTAACGTATTATTATCTAAATTCGCTCGTGCCGAATCAATCCGTTTTTCCAACAGTGTCAACTCTGCCAAAGCATCAGTTACCGTCATCGTAGTCATTTCTACACCTCCTCTTCTATAAAAATCATGGATAAACAGGTAGCAAGATTAGCACGACCAAAACGGCTTAACTCAACACCTGTATTCAAAAGCAGACGGCGGGAATCGAACCCACATAAAGGATTTACCACACCCTTGTGTTGCCATTGACACCACATCTGCATGACTCGCCATTTTCATAACTGCCAATAACCACTCCAGTCCGTTGACACTCCCCTTAGTTTGCCCCTAAAATAGCGTTCTAAGCGGAGGTCAGTTCACAACTTGAAGTTAATACTTGTAGCTCCCAGTTCACAACTGTTTGCAGCGTTTCAACAGTATTTCAGCTATTTACCTAACGTAGAAATCGTCAACGACTATTTCCAGTGGTTGCCCGAATTTGACTGTTTAGTCAGCCCTGCCAATTCATTTGGCATGATGGATGGGGGCATGGATGCAGAAATTGTGCGGTTTTTTGGTCATTCCCTGATGACAAACGTTCAGCAGCACATCCTGGCAGAATTCCTGGGAGAACAGCCTGTTGGCACATCATTCATCGTGGAAACAGGTCATCCCAAACACCCTTTTTTGGCTCATACACCGACCATGCGAGTACCCATGTCTATTGCTGGCACGGATATCCCCTACATAGCAATGTGGGCAATGCTTTTAGCCGTTCGACGACACAATCAAAATGCCACCCGAAAAATTGATAAAATTGCCTGTCCTGGGTTAGGCACAGGAATAGGGCGAATTCCCTATCACGAAGCGGCTAGACAGATGGCAGTTGCTTATGACAACTTCTTACATCCACCCAAATTTCTCAATTGTATCGTTGCGGCTGAACGACAACTTCAGATTTGGGAAGGTGAACGTTCCAGCTTTGCCTGAGTCGCGAGTAGCAGTGTACTCTGTCTGGAGCAGGTGGCGAGAGTCGAACTCGCATCAGAAGGATACGACGCTTCTATGTTAGCCATTACACCACACCTGCATTTTGGTGGCGGGGGCAGGAGTTGCACCTGCTGATATCCAGGATATGAGCCTAGCAAGCCACTCTTGCTTCATCGGGAGCGTGTATTGAACTGACGACTTCTTGCTTTTCAGGCAAGCGCTCTACCCAACTGAGCTACCGGGGGCTGGAAGCTGTAACCTAATTTATAATCAAATCTAGTCATTCCTGTTCATCCTTGAGTAGGGATGAGTAAAGCTGATCAACAAACTCCCTGAACCGCTCCTGCCAGTCGGGGATGGCTTTCAGTTTTTCCTTCTGTCCCTTATATCCTCTAAAAGCAATTACCTCCTTGTCTAAAGGTTTCTTTAACTGTTTTTTCGCTCCTAACTTATGTCCTTTTTGAAAAGGCATTGTAAATCCTAAATGTATCTGTTAACATATATATCATGGCTTAAGCTAGAAACAAATGCTTCTAGGATTCAAGACAGAGCTAAGACTAAACAACAAACAGCGAACGGCATTAGCTAAACACGCTGGTGTTTCCCGTCATGCTTGGAATTGGGGACTAGGTTTGACTAAGCAGATACTTGACCACAATCGAGATAATGCAAGCAATAAAATCAAGTTTCCGACAAGGATTGACCTGCACAAGTGGCTGGTAGCACTGGTCAAGCCTATCTACCCTTGGTACTATGAGGTGAGCAAATGTGCCCCTCAGTATGCTTTGAGACAGTTATCTGAAGCCTGGAAACGGGCATTCAAGAAAACAAGTAAGCCACCTCGGTTCAAGAAAAAAGGGCGAGGCGATAGCTTTACCCTAGATGGTTCAATCAAACTTGACCATTTTAAAATTAGAGTTCCGGTCATTGGTTGGCTGAGAACATACGAGCGGCTACCTGTCTGCTTTCAACCCAAATCTGTGACCATTTCCAGGACAGCTGACCGATGGTTTATCAGCTTTAAGCTGGAATATGAACCAATAAACCGCCCCAAAGCCTATCCCGTAGTGGGAGTCGATTTAGGCATAAAAGCGCTCGCCGTTCTGTCCACAGGTATCGTGATAGAAGGTGCTAAAAGCTATCGTAAGTACTCCAAAAAACTCTCACGTATGCAATGGCTGAATCGTCATAAACAACGCAGTTCATCTAACTGGAAAAAAGCTCAAGTCAAAATAGCCCGTTTGCACCGGAAAATAGCTAACATTCGCAAAGACACATTACATAAACTCACTTCCTATTTAGCCCAAAACCACAGCCGAATAGGAATAGAGAATCTCAATGTGTCCGGCATGATGGCAAACCATCAGCTGGCTAAAGCTGTTGCCGACATGGGCTTTTACGAGTTTAAGCGCCAGTTAGAGTACAAGTGTCAGTTGTACGGGTCAACTCTGGTTGAAGTAGACCCGTGGTATCCCTCCACCAAAACCTGCTCCCAGTGCCACACTGTCAAAGACGAAATGTCCCTATCTGAGCGAGTTTTCCGGTGCGACAACTGCTCTTTTGAGTGCGACAGAGATTTGAATGCATCCTTTAATTTGGAGCAAGCCGCCAGTTAGGTGGTGTTAGCCTGTGGACTGGTTGACCCTTCGACTTCGCTCAGGGTCAACACCGAGCGAAGTCGAGGTGTTGAGTGCCGACACCGCCAGGGTGAAGCAGGAAGTAAGCATCAAGACGCTTATTTGACTACGGTTGATCAGTTTTGAGTAGGTCTTATGTAACGGAAATGGTTGATTGGCGCAGGGACTGAGATTTGAACTCAGATCATCGGTTTTGGAGACCGAGATGTTGCCATTACACTATCCCTACATTCGATTTGAACTTTGAAACCAAAATTCAATGGGTCGGGCAGGATTCGCACCTGCAACGCATGAAAGCGGCTACTTTACAGGTAGTTGCCCACCCTAATAGGCGAGCCGACCCAGAGTCTATGTAGTATGTCTGGCTCGATATACTACATAATTTTCCCTTCTGTAGAGACGTTCCGGCGGAACGTCTCTACCAATCGCTGGAGCAGTAGGAGTAGCAGGGATCGAACCTGCGACTGGCACCTTATGAGGGTGCTGCTCTGCCCACTGAGCTATACTCCCAAAAATTGAGTGGGAGCAGCAGGAATCGAACCCGCAACCAGACGGTTAAAAGCCGCCTGCTCTGCCAGTTGAGCTATACTCCCCTTCCTCAAATAATCCGCTTCTTTTCAAGGTCAAGGTAGGAGCTGTCAGTATTCCTTTCAACCCCTTGGTAACTTGACCTCGTTCATCAATGTCATAGCCCCAACGGGATTTGAACCCGTGTCTTCTGAGCGAAAATCAGAGATCCTTGTCCACTAGACGATGGAGCCAAGTAGCGGGAGCGACGAGATTTGAACTCGCAACCTCAGACTCGACAGGTCTTTGCTCTAGCCATTGAGCTACGCCCCCACATTGATAAAAAATGTGTTACATATTCAGTTTTCAAGGTTCGGTATGAGCGCCTGGAGTCAAGCTTTTTGGCTCTTTTCCCTTCGCTCTTAAATATATACTACAAAAATACTACAAACTCGTCAAGGGTTTGAGCAAAAAATTTTTTGGACTTGGCTCAAAACCTGATAGAGAGGACGATACAAGCGCGATCGCACAACCCATGCCCCAAGTAAAAAGCCCGGAACAATTCCGGGCAACTATAGCGCTTCGCGCTGGTCTATTTACACCAAGCGAGATGTATCCTTTATCAGGAGGCTTTTAGAACGTTTGTACTGTAACTACACGAGAGCGAACTGCTATAACAGGAAATTTTTCAGGGTTATCCGTCAATTAGGCAAAGGTTGTACGGGACAATCCTTTGAACAATACACTTCGACAAAACGAATCGTCGCTGTATCCTTAAAATCGACCATAAACGGTGACGTCACCTGAAACTCAGCTTGATCTCCCAGCAATTCTTTCAGTTCACCCAGCGTCATCCCCACTTGCGCCACTCCAATCCCCTTTGCAGATATCCGTTGGGTTTGAGCCGATTGAGTTGATTTAGAAGGATCAACAGTAGGACTTTCGCCAGGTGAGGTGTCAGGGGATGATGGCTGCGCCGAGCGTGCATCTGGAGAAGACACAGGTGATGTATCTGTCGGGTTTGGAGGGTTGTTCTCGCAACTGACGAGTAGACAACAAACAAACATGATCAGAGGGATTTTCAGTTGGCGCATGATTAATTCAACCCGTTTTAAGCATTGTGAAATCGTCGCAACCCTTGATATACCGTAGGGTGGGCATTGCCCACCAGCATACCAGTCAATGCCATTCGTTTTAACTTCACATCTTGCACCATCCGGAGAAAACCTCGCTTTCAGCGATGGGAGTATCAATCAGGCTTCTTCCCGAATAGTCGAACACCTATCCCCACAGCACTGAATACCAGCAACCCTAACACCGAACCCGGTTCCGGAACAGTAGCCGCTACAGCGCGATCGGCTTGAATTAACCCGAAACCACTGTCAAAGTCAAAACCAGGACTCTCCATATCCAGAGCAGTCGTTTCCAATATACGATAAATTTCACTTGGACTCATATCCGGCGCAGCGTCCAACATTAAAGCCGCCACAGCCGCCGCATGGGGAGCCGCCGCCGACGTACCAAAGAAGTTGGGAAACCCATCACCTTCGGGATCTCTAGGATCTAAGAAAGGAGGTGGAAAAAAGGTTGTATTCGTGCCATCAGCCGCAATAATCTCTGGCTTTAAGCGAATCTCCGGATTTGCCAAGCGATTACCCGCCGTATCAAACAGAATCGGCGTGGGTCCTGCGGAGGAAAATGGCTCCAATAAAGCTGGATCAACACCAAATTCAGGTGTGTCTTGATAAAACGCCGCGCCAACAGCTTCTGCTCCCCTAGCATTAGGATGTCCGAACACCGTTCCACTGGCAGTATCGTACTCGTTCAGCGTACTCTCGCCAAACAAAATATACTTCATCAATCCAGGATCTAAACCCTCTACCTTTGATATCGCCAGGTTAAACGTATCGGTTCCTAATGAGCCATCATTGAAGAACGAGAAAAATTCAACCGCATCATTCCCCACATTAGAATTAACACTACTCGCCAATATATTCGTTCCTGACTGATCAAACAGGAAAATATCCAGATCATTCAGAGAACCCGCACCACCGCTCACCGAAAAGAACGGGGAATCCCACTGGAACGAGATGCCAAATCCGCTATTATCAGGAATTGTCAAACTTTGGAAAACATCAACGCCTGCACCTGAATCAAAATCATGAAATTCACCGCCGACTAACGGTTCAAACAGATTACTGCCATTAAACGCACTTTCGTAAGACTCTCGAGCATCATTACCCGCCGCCGAGAAATAGGAAACACCCTGATCAACGACAGTATCAATCGCTTGAGCAATGACTCCATCCTGGAACATTGGCTCAGTGGGGTAAAAGATGTCATCGACAATAATATCCGCACCTGCATCGGCAAGTGCCAGAATCCCCTGGGCAAAATCGGTTTCATTAAACGCCGCCGTGTGAAACGCCAAATCAGCACCTGGAGCCACATCATGGATCAGTTGCATCATGGCACGACCTTCATCGATACCAAAGATATCACCTAAACTCCCATCATTAGGTAAATCTTTCAACACGTTGATACCCGATGGCAAATCTCCACTCGCCACATCCTCGGCGGCTGTACCAGAAAAATTAAAGCTATCCGATAATACCCCAATCGTCACCCCGGTTCCATCTACACCAAACTGCTCACGCGCTATATCTGCACGTAAGGCGACATTAGCTTGACTGGTTGTTTTGCCGACATTGGTTATCGGTTTATAAGCTGGTTTAGCAAATTTCAAGCTTTCTAACTGCGCCACAGACGCCAGAGCATCAATCGGCAGCATCCCTGACACAAAGGAGCCAAAGGTTGAAGCATTTTGCAATCCTAATCTTTGTAAATCAGACAAGAGAGAATTTACGTCACTCGCGGCAACAGCATCAATGACTATGTTATTATTGTAGGTCTGCAATAAAGATGATGTATTCTGCCCAGAATAATTGCCTCCGTTAACAGCCATTGGCGCTAAATCAAACATCAGCTTACTCAGGGAGCCTTGTTTTAGGGCGCTCGTTCCAGTATAGTTTTCTCCATTTGTAAATGTGATTGCTTCTGCTCTATTGGGTAAATAGGTAATCGTCGCTGTTGTCAGAAGGGTAACTGATGCAACAGTTTTAGCAAGACGTTTCATTTTTTCGACCTGCCTAAGGAATCATGATTTATCTATCTCTAGAATAAATCTATTTAAATTAAATGGGTGAAATATATCTTCCTCTTTATCAATAATTTAAATTTTTAAATCAATAGAAATACTTATTTACATGAAATTTTCATGAAGAAAAAAAAGGTATATGATGGCAGTTTTCTTGTTCAAGTGTTATAATGTGTTAGTTATTAAAAAAATCTAGATAAAATGTTACTGATTATTGAGATACCTCTCAGTAATAGGCAGGCATTTTAGTATTGATTCCAGCTTCAGCCATTTTCCATAAGATAAACTTATGAATTTAGCTCGATTGAGTCAAGCGGTTATTTTTACATAGGCTTTATAAAGGCGGACACAGCAAGAGGAGGGGATTGAAATCGCTGCTACACAAACCTAGTCCGCCTGCGCGGACTAGGTTTTAACGGGGGTAGCGTTCCCCGGATTTGGTATTAGGTGTCACACCAATACAATTTGGCTTAACCTTGAATGGTGCAAGATATAGGTTAAAAGCTAAAGGTGGTGCGGATAGCCCCGATTACAATGTCCTCATTATCACTATCGTGATCAGGTGCCGTGAGCCAGATGATTCCCGGTGTAATGGCAATGTTATCGGTTAGCTGATACTGATAAAATGCCTCAATGTGCAGCGACGTATCATCATCCTCGGTACTGAATCCTGGAATATTAACGCTAGAATCCGTAACTTTCGGTTCCATCCCCACCAAAATTCCAGCGACACTTCCCTCTTTGCCTAAATCTGGGAAGGCTAAGCTAACCGCCCAATTCCAAATATCCAAGTCACCGCGATCAATTTGTCCATTCAGCGTTGATAGGGTTGTGGTTTGGGTATAGCCCACCCAACCGCCCAGGGCGAAGCGATCGCTTAACCGCCATGATAGCTCTACACCATAAGAATTGCTAGACGTGGGGACAGCATTACCGATCAAGTCTTCGGTAAAACTACGAAAATTGGAGCGTCGGCTGCCAGTATCGGTGTCTCGATTGTAGGCATGGATATAGGTTAATCCAATATCCAGTTTATCACTGGGCTTAAACAAAATCTGGGCAAGCGCCCCATAAGGACCATTGAATATGCCAGTATCCTCACCGGGATCAGCCGCCTCACTCGCTAAATAGCCGGCACTGAGTTCTAGCTTGTCACCGAATGCATGATTGATCCCGATACCTGCACCATCCAGATAATAATAGATAGAATGCCTTGTGCCAAAGCGAGACAACGCCCCACTCCCCCCGTCACCATCCAGGAAGGGATTAACCGTGCTGGCAAAGTCATCGGATGCACCCGCATTAGCATCAAGGACAACACGGGTATTTTCACCCACGGGGAAATCATAGAGTAACGCATCAACGACGACATCACTATCCGTTGCACCAGCAAAGAAAAGATCGCCTTCAGCTGTAATTGTCTGTTCGGTTAGAGAAGCTAACCCTTCAGCTTGTAGTCGAGTTCTGAGTACATCTTCCCCGGTGAAACTGGTATTTAATTCCAGGCGGGTGCGATGACCAAAAATGGTTACATTATCGATATCATCTCCATTGGCATCCTCTCCCGCAGCCACACCCGCCAAACCAAAGATGACTTCACCGGATAGTTTGGTGGTTGTGGAAAACTGATTATCCTCTAAGAAGGCGACTCGTCCCTCTAAATTATCTACCCGCGCTCCGAGGGTGGCTAGTTCGGCTTCAAATTCCTGGATTAACCGTTGCAGGGTTTCTAAGTCACCTTCGTCAACACCGTCAGTCCCCGCAATTAAGCGTTCGATTTGCTGCAAACAGGCATTTAACCCAGCGGCAAATTCATAACGAGTCATCGCACGGTTTCCTCGGTAGGTGCCATCGGGATATCCCGCAATACAACCATAGCGTTCAACCAGCGATCGCAAGGCTTCATACGCCCAGTCTCCAGGCGATACATCCCGTAACTGAGAGACATTGGTCACTTGATCTAAAGCGTTCGTCTCGTTGCTGTAGTGGTTAATTTGTTCCCAGATCTCATCGCTGGAACCGCCGCTACTATCAGGAATTTGGGCGATTTGGCTGATGGGATCAGAAGTTTCGTTGTCTGGGTTGGCTGGAATCGCTAGGGGGGCTGGTGTTTGAGGCGAATCCACTTCTGTTGCGATCGCACTCACTCCCACGCCAAGTATTGCCGCCACAATTGTCGGGCTAGCTATCCCATAGTTCCACAGTAGACTGGATTGTTTCATGTCCTCACACCTATAACGTAATAGTTGGGAATTGATTTTCCCTTGACTGCATCAAAAGAATGATTGTCATTATCGAAAGGAAGTTATATTCCGTCAATCCCCGTACCGGGGACATGACCAGTTTCTGGGCAACAAAAGGGGCCACCCTTGCCGTACCGCCTCCAAGCAGACCGCATGAAGGGTTAGCTGGCAGTCAAGCAGTTCAACGTTTTCATCCCTGGCTTGTTGTTGACTAATCTTTAAAATTGACGAATCTTTGAACTCAATCGTTTGGTGACACTGGAGACAGACAAGATGATGATGGTGTTTTAAACCCGAATAATTTAACTCATAATGCTTATGTCCTTCTGCTAGTTCCAGTTCTCGCAGCACACCGATGCGAACCATTAACTTAACGGTTCTGTAGACGGTGGACAGGCTGATATTTTTTCCTTGCTCCTCTAACCAATCATGCAATTCTTCGACACTAAGATGCTCACCTGGGGGGAGTTCTTGAAACAGTTGCAGAATTATCTCTCTTTGAGGAGTCATCCGCAAATTTTTGCGGTTGAGGGCTAATTTGAGTGAGTTTGCCGTTAAGACTTCACGCATTCGTCATTCGTCATTCGTTATTTGTCATTTGTCATTTGTCATACTCGCTTCCTTGAGAAGCAAGCTACGTCTTATGTCAGGGCTGGAGAGCTATTTCCCCTAACTTAATATCGTTAGATTTATATCCAAACCCTGGATAGACCGTAGGGTGGGCTTTGCCCACCATCCTTGAGTCCGTGACATTCTACTTAAGACGGGGACGAGGAGATGGTTTGACTGGTTTGTTGAATGGTTTGAGTTAGGGTTGATACCTCCTCTGGTGTCATAACTGGCGTTGCTGGAGGAGTCGCACTGGGTAAGGCGTTTTGGAGTTCATTCAGGCTTGATTCTAGGGTTTGACCCTGATCAGGATAGTCTTGACTCACCTGATCCCCAATACTTTGATACAGGGTGTTGGCATAGAGGATAAATCCCCGTGCATCTTGGTATTCAATTGTCTCCACAATTTTGCCATTCGCGATCGCGGCATTGTACTCTTCCTCGGCGGTACTGAGCATTCGGTTAATGACACTGAGGATAAAGTCGGGAGACTGACGCTCAGAAACGGGTAACGCCTCAATTGCCTGATCAATCTCTTGCATCGCTGTTTTATATTCTGTGGTTATCTCCGGCGCATTTGGTTTAGATTTAACAAAATCATGCAATGTATTCAGCGTTGGTTTGAAGTCTTTGACATTGCGTTCGGGTAACTGATTTTCTACGTCAGCATAGAGTTCTTCAATCGGGTGACCAATATGCGGTTCGGCTTGGTCAGGTTTTCCTTGGTCAAGGAGTTCCTTTGCCACCAATAGATGCCCTTTCATTAAGCCTAAAGCGGTCATGTAGTCAACATCCTGCTGCTGATCTGCGGCGGTGGATGGCGGCGCTGTGGTTTGGCTAGTCGTCGCTGGCGAACCATTAACCTCTGGCGTTGAGGGATTGGGTGTTTGCGGATTGCCACAGCTAGTCAGGGCAATCAGAGTCGCTGCTGCACCCGTGAGGGATAAAAAACGAACCGATGACATTGTTAAGAATTTTTAGCAATAACTGGGTGAATGATTCTTAGTCTACAGCTATTGATAGTCTTTTGCAATAAACAAGAAAAAAATAACGTTCGATCAGGAGGGAATCACCTTAAACCTACCCATACAGCCATTTTCCGCGATCGCATCTTGGTGAGGATGGAACATATACAGGACTTACGCAGCTACACCACATATCGTGGTAAAGGTGCGTTACGCTACGCTCTCCCCACCCTACACATAGAGGCTTTGCGTAAGTCCTAATATACTCACCAGGGTAGGGATAGGAAAATTCCAGGATATGCCGTCATCAAAACAATAAACATCATTCATCTGATGTTCTAATGCTCCTGGCTACTGCTATAGATAATAAGCAGAAAAAACTAATGATCAAAACCGTGGTTTTCTGCACAAATATCGCCACCGATTTGGGTAGCGAAAGCCTTAATAGTCATTTAGGTAGAGTATCTTGCGGTTCCGCTGGAGAAACATCAGGATTAGGAACCTGACCATCTCCTAGTAAAAGATACCAGTTAGCTTTTTTTGACAGTAGTGTACCTGCGCCTCGATAGACAATTGTTACTTCATCTTCAAAATTTTCTAGTCCTTGGTCATTACTGACGTAACGTCCTTTTATGTTGGCTATCAAAAAAACGGGTTTCACCTCGTTGTAGACAACGCTATATTCCTCTATTTCGTGACCCCCGAACTGAGCAATCTTGTCCTCTACAGCTTGTTCAGCTACATATTCTTTTGGAATCAGTTGAAGTATTACATTTTCTTTCTGTTGTTCTAAGCCCAGAATGTATTGCTCAACTACTCGCTCAGGAGTATCAGCACCACGAACACTGCCGAAATTACATCCTCCCAAAACAGCACAGAGAGAGAATCCTAAAAATAGGATTGCATTCGCAGAGTTTTTGATCAAAGTCTTTTTTCTACTACATAACACCTTCAATTATAACTAGACAGCAAGCTCCAAGCGTAAAATTTTGCGTTACTTGGAACAGCATTATAAAACTGGTAGAAACTTTTGTCTAGCGTATTGTTAGTATGGTAAGCGACATAAATAGTGCCGTCGTTGGATTTCTTAGAGACTAGCATTGTATGATCCATACCATTGTTGTCCTGAGGATCGAAATCGACGCTTATCACGTCCCCAGGAACTAGATCTGCTACTCTTCCTATGGTTCTAGCTCTTGGACGATTATGAATAAAGTTAAAAAAGTAATTGGCATTAATCCACGTCCAGCTTTGACCGGGTTGAACAAAGGAAAAGTCGTACCACCAGTTTGTATCACTTCTATACCACCCCTGTTCGCTAGGCCATCCTCCTGCTTTTAGAGCTTGAGAAACAAATGTTAGTGCAGTCTCCTCCTTGGATGCCTGCATTTTCAAAATTACGGTAATCCCTATTAGGAGTCAAAGCGTAGTAGTAAATGTACTGAATAATAGCTTGACGATTTAACGATGCTTGCGCTAGTAAAACGGGAGAGTTGTTGAATTCATCACCAGAGCTGCTATAGTCCAGCATCTTCGAGCTGCTAGCCTGAACTGATGAGTTCAGTACTGAAGGCAAACTAGATTGGTCAGATGTTGGAGGTGCTAACGGATCAGATGGAGCCACATCAGGAGCTACCGGAAGGGGAGCTATAACTTCTTCAGAAGAACCTCGTGTAGATCCAGGAGCATCTATGATCTCATCTGAGACCAATTCCCACTGGTTGTTTTGCAGATTAAATGTAAAACGGTGCTTAACTATCTCTTCACTCTGCTCAGGTGAACCTTCAGCCATAATAGATAAATCATAAAAAAGAGATGTGTACTCTACTGCATCTAAGACAGCTCTGATACTATAGCAATCCTAAATAGGTTTTAACAACTGGAGTTTAGACTAAGCGCATCTTGATATTCAATCGTCTCGGCGATTTTGCCATTCGCGGCATCCGTGATCGACAAAAAACGAACCGATGACAGGGTTAAACACTTTTGCGATAACGGCGTCTAAGTGAACCGTTCTTAGCTTATACCTATTGATACTTTATAGCAATAAAATAAAAACAACGATCACTCACAAGGGAATCACCTTAAACATACCCATACAGCCATTTTCCGCGATCGCATCTTGGTGAGGATGGAACATATACTCACCGGGGTAGGGGTTAAAATGATCCGTTTTTGTCTCTGGAAGCTCAGGAATGCGTACTCTAGAGGTGGAACGTCGTATCCAGGTTTGTCCTGCGATCGCGGTACTCGTCACTCCAGCGCCGATTAATCCCCACTTCAGTATCTGGCGGCGAGTCCATGGTTTCATGTTTGATCCTAGATGTGGATTTTTCATTAGCGACGACTCATAACAATCATTAATTGATAATAATTCTTTTCTAGTAACTTAATCAAGGGAGTGTGTTTACTGTACTAAGTGGGTGGACACGATTAAAGTTAATGGTTGAGATGAGGGAACAGGGAACACCTCGGCTTACCTCGACTCCGCTCGGTAACACGCTCGGTGTGTAACAGGGAACAGGGAACAGTAAGGGTTTGAGGGTGACTTACTTGCATTTGATACAGTACCGTTTTCTTTTGTCCGACTACTTATTCTTTTTTCTAATGCCAAAGTAATCACTTCAGCTTCTCCTCTATCAAAGCTAGGGAATAGTAAAGAAAGTTGCTCCTTATGGGGGAATAGTTTGAATAGTGTTCCAAGTCTCTTGTTTTAAGCTGTCATTCATTTAAATTGGGTGTGGGTAGCGAGAAGGTATGTTACACGACAATGTTTACGTTTTGACAAGTCGCTTGAGCGCTAATAAATTCAATGTTTTAATCTTGCCAAAGACAAAAAACTGATAACCACAGAATAAACTTAAAATTGATAAAGCAACTAACCCGACAACCTTCGTTAGCACAAAAAGCTGATGGGTCATTATCGCGATTGCCACGCCAGCCGCAATCAAAACCCAACCTAAATGACGTTTGCTTCCACCGTAATTTACAGTTAGCACTCCCAGAATCTCGACAATAACAAAAGGCAGAGCGAAGTGTGAGAACCAAAGACTGGAACCAAGAAATGCTAATCCGGCTAGAATTAACCCTGTACCCGTTAACTTGGTAACAAAGGTTTCTTGTTCGCTAAGATTTTCCGAATTAGGGATCGCAGCAAGATTGCTGGCGTCTTCAAAGATAAATGTGACTAAGCTATCTTTCCCTAATTCTATTTTGTCGCCCGGATTGAGAAGGTGTCGATTGGCGGGGGCGAGGCGTATACCATTTAAGTATGTACCATTGGAACTGCCAACGTCTTCGATAAAATAGTGGTCTCCCTCAAGGGAAATAGTGGCATGGTTTCGAGATACAATGTAGGAATTGGGAAAAGTGGACACATCAATCTCCGGTTGTATGCTGCCCTCAGCCTTACCAATATGAATCACCGAACGGTTGGGCGGTAACTCCAGCGGGGTGTTGGTTTGAACGTGGAAGAGTTTTGCCTGTTGTCCCGGTTGTATTTGTGTATTTTTCATAACGTTTGTGTGGAGATAGGTTCCTGAAAGACGGAGAAGACGATGGGAACGTGCTGCCGGATTTCCCAATAAAACAAATTAGATCTGATACTTATTATGCTCGATCAATTGGAAATTGAATCGGTTTATTCGCAAGTCGATTGTTAAGATATTCTAATTTATTATGCCAGTCCAACCTCAGGGGCGCAGGTATGAGACGTGGTTTGCAGAACAACTCCTTCAATGACTAACGGTTCACTTACCATCCCCGTAATGGGTAATGTGTAATACAGAATAATCATCAACGGTAGCATCATTCCCACAACGACTCCCATCAGCAGGCGCAACCGTTGGCGAGAACGTTGTCCGGATAACTCAATTGATACAACTAGCCCTAAGGTTAAGCATCCCAACGCCAGGATAATGGGCTTATGATAAGCACCGAGATATAAGCGAACAATTAAGGGTAGAATGCGGTAAACCTTGAACTGTACGCCGAGAATAATCAACGTTGTAATTGTCGCGATCGCGAGAAACATGCGATTAATCTTGCGGCGGTAATTCTTTGGGTTGTTAGAGAGAGTGATTTGGGCGGCTAAACGATTTCCCAGAATTGCACCGCTACTGAGAGGAATCAGGCAAAACAGGGTAATAAACAGGATGAGATAGTGCGATCGCATTGCCCAAAGGGTTAGGGAAACCCCTAGGATATAAGCAGCGAGGAGAACTTTAGGCAATGGGACGGATGGTTTAAGCGGAAGTTTGAATAGACTGTTCATCGTTGTTTCCAAGAACAGCAGCTTTGATAGTTTGAATCCCAGAATGTTTAAGCATTTCAACCGTGGGACATCTTGCCCACTCTCCGTTTCATTGGTCAATAATAATGCAAGATTTGAGTGGGTTCCCTATAGGAATCCGCTATACCTCGTGAAGGCGATATACCCAGCTTTTGGGGAATATGAAATAGGATAGCTATAGGGCGCGATCGCACTCACCAAAGAAAGCTGCTGTATGGGATAGTGGGGAGGGCGGGTTTTGTTTTTCATTTATCGGTGACTATCTAATTGAATCCCTAAACCCGCCCCTACAATTATGGCTAAACCCGCCCCTACAATTATGGCTAAACCCGCCCCTACAATTATGGCTAAACCCGCCCCTACAATTATGGCTAAACCCGCCCCTACAATTGACCCTTCACTGTGTTCGAGGGTATGCTGATTAATTATTGATCATTAATTAAGACTGAACTGATGAATTTTCCATTGTAGTCCGACTACTTATTGTAGTAATGCAAAAGCAGACTACCCGCTTCGTCTAAGGTTTTGCCAAAAGTAATGATTCCTTCTTCATGTCCCGCCATTACCAGAATTCTTTTTGCCATCAGATTCTCTTGGTCAAATAATCGGAGAATTTCTCGTGCCATTTCTGGGGTGCCGTAGGGACAGTCTTGGGCTGTGGTGGGGACTTGGTTGATTAACTGCTGCCACAGGGAGAGATTATGAACGTGAATAATTGCGTTAATTGTCGGATTTGCTGCATAGAGAGTGGCATGAGTTAACGATTCCGATGAGGCTGGGATGGGTCCTGTGCAGGTTAAAGAATTCTGGTCTAAATCAAAATCGGTGACAATAGTATAGTGATGTTCTGTTAATCGGGAAAGACTGCCTGTTTTTGTGCCAGAGATGATAAACTCACCAGAGGGGGTATAACGAATACTGAGATTACCAAAACCAATCCCATTTTCATACATGCCGATTAGGTTCAATTGATAGAGCTTATCGCGCCATTGATTAATTTCTGCAATCTTTTTAGATGGGAGTGGTTTTGTCTCAATCCAATGGCATTGATACTTAACGTAACCTTCATCGATCATAGTCTTTCATTCCTATCGTTAATCGTTATTGGTAATGACGAGGGAACAGGGAACGGGGAACAGGGAACGGGGAATGGGGAACGGGGAACAGGGAAGAGGGAAGAGTGACAAAGGACAAAAAACGAATGACCAAACTGCGGTAGTCTAGAGTAGGTGACTCTTTATATTTGTTTGACGCGATCGCTCTATGTCCTCCACTGTTACCAGTCCTGCTCGCACGATTCGTATCGGTTCCCGCAAAAGCCAATTGGCTTTGGTGCAAACCTATTGGGTACAGGAACAACTACAAAAACACTACCCGGATCGGGACTTTGAAGTCCAGACCATGAGTACCCACGGGGATAAAATCTTGGATGTGGCACTCTCCAAGATTGGTGATAAGGGACTCTTTACCAAGGAATTGGAAGTAGGGATGCTGAATCAGGAGATTGATTTAGCTGTGCATTCCCTCAAGGATTTGCCCACCGCGTTACCAGAAGGATTAGTCTTGGGGTGTGTCACGGAACGCGAAAACCCCGCCGACGCCTTGGTACTTCACGCTAAGCACCAAGGTAAGCAACTCGATACCCTTCCCGAAGGTGCGGTAATTGGCACCTCATCCCTGCGGCGTTTGGCACAATTGCGCTACCATTTCCCCCATTTCACGTTTAAAGATATTCGCGGAAACCTGAATACCCGACTCGGGAAACTGGATGCTGGAGAATTTGACGCTTTGATTTTAGCCGCCGCTGGGTTAAAACGATTGGGTATGAGCGATCGCATCCACCAAGTTATACCCTCGGAGATTTCCCTCCATGCCGTGGGACAAGGGGCGTTGGGCATAGAATGTCGGGGGGATGATCCAGAAATCTTGGATGTACTCAAAGCTATTGAACATTCCCCAACCGCACAACGGTGTTATGCAGAAAGGGCATTTTTACGAGAACTCGAAGGCGGTTGTCAAGTCCCCATTGGCGTAAATACAGAGATCAAGGGAAATAGCCTGATTCTCAAGGGTATGGTTGCCCGTTTAGATGGGACAACCTTAATTAAAGATACCGTGACCGGGGAGGCGACTGAGGCGGAAGCATTAGGGGTTGAACTGGCTCAACTATTACGTCAGCAAGGGGCGCAAGAGATATTAGACGAAATCTTCGCTCAAATTCAGCGGTAAGGTAGGGGCGCACAGACGTGCATTGGTGTCAAGTTAAGACTTTGTATGACTAGCGCCCAAAGTTTAGATCCCCCTAAATCCCCCTTCAAAAGGGGGACTTTGATTAATTTCTGAGCTTTGGTTGATTCTTTAGGGGCTGTTGATGCCCTACGATTCATTCAGCATTTTAGTCCTGGTCAAGGCAACTACACAAGGGCTCGCCATCAATGGCTAGACAAAAAATCATTGTCCGAGGTTTTTGCGGAAATGAAACAGCGCCGAGAAGATCACCTCACACAATATGAGGAAATAATTGAATAGATTCAATTTAGACGTCGGTTAGTTAATTTCCTCTATGTCGCGCTCTCCCCTTTCTGACTATAAATGTTAAGGTTGTGTATCAGAGGCGATCGCGACGACGAAAGACAAACAGATTACCTGTTGCACCTCGTCCTACCCGGATTTCTGAATCGAGGTAGGAGGTTGTCCATAAAGCCTGATTGCGGAAGAATTCCCAGACTGGGATTTTCAATTCAGGAAGGCTCCAGTTTTCCAGATTAAAGGGTTTGGTTGCTTGCAGAGAAAATGCATTGAAGGTAACATTGGCAGTGCGATCGGGAGTGTCCCACATCCAAACGCCATCAGCTTGTAACCGCCATTCTCCTAGCAGAGGTAAGTCCAGAAATGCGCCGTTAGAGGCAACGATTTTCTGGGTATCACCTGCAACTAACGTTTGCCACACCCGTTTGATTGTTAGGGTTCCCCCCAAATCTGGAATTGATGCCAGTTGGCGGGTAACAACGGTTCCTCTTGAGGCGTAGATCAATTCCCAGTTACCGAGTAGAGAGGGGAGAGAGTCGGGGTGGAGTGGGTTGGGAATAGGATTGAGGTTTTCTAGCTGGTCTACAATTTCATTAATTGGCTCTCCATTTGCGGGAAAGAGGGCTTGCTGTAGCCCTAACGCTTCTATTCGTTCCAGGAGTTGTGTTTTTGTTGATGACATTGCGGCTAATCTAAGTAGCTATTAGCAATAGCGCCAAAATTGATATTTTTTAAACTAATATATCCATCTAGGTACTCTGGCTCAACTTCCTTGATGATCTCAGAATCATTTTGGTAGGAAGGTATCCAGAACTCACTCTTAATCTCTAAATCTTTAAAACCATCATTGCCCCCAATAAATTGCTGCAATAGATATTCATAGACAAATTGTTTCCTGATACTTTTTTCTTTAAGATCGCGACGATTCTTAATATCAATATCACGACAGTATGCTAGGGATAAGTATTTTATGTCAATCACTTTCAAAGAGCATACTGTGCCGCAAAAACTTGTAAATTCATCAATTATTTTTTGTAGTCTTAAAATTATTGTTCCACGTCTAAACAAAGAGTTATTAAATACATTGTCTTCATCAAGACAAAACTCATCCAAGTCTTCATTAAGACCAAACTCATCCAACAAAAATTTTTCAAATTGATTGGGAGTAAAGATGGCTTTGTTTAAAGCCACGTAAAAAATGTGATTTAGCCTAAACATCATATCTAGCAACTTAGAATCTAACCGTTTAAGATCTATTTCCCAAAAAGAATAAAAATTGCTAGGCAATTGAAAATTAATAATGAGTTGATTGTTTTGAGTGTTATAAACTTTTTCTAACTCTTCAAAAGTATGGTTATATGGAGGTTGACCTTCATAGGCTATTTTCAAACCAACCTCAGAATCATCAGGTAACGCACAATTTAATTTAGTTTTATAGGTTAAATCATCCCATCTTTTTTTTGTTAATTTTAAGCAATAAGTATTTTTTTCTTCATGCCTAAATTCGTTGAAACCAGTAGAAAATATAACCGCATCTGGTACTAATCGCCTACCATTAAGACTAAAGACATTAGCTAGATCCAATATCTTGGTATTACTATTAGCTAATGACACTACATTAGTATAGAGGAATCTGGTATCTAAGTGCAAGATATATTCTGGTGATACTGTCTTTGCCAAGTACGTCAGGCACATCGACTCCCAAACACTATAAAAGTTCTTTATTCCCCAAATTTCTCCTTCATCAGCTTGGGATATCTCCCCATGCAAAAATAACTCAATTGCATCATAAAAATACCAGTAATCTGTATCTTTAAGGGCAGTGTTTCTATCAATTAATTCCAGTGCATCTTTAAGACGATCAACCGTTTGACTGCTATACTCATCATGAAATAAGCCAGACTCAGCATCAATATACTTGTGCTTAAACCGTTCGGCTAAAGCAGTAACTTCTCCGCTAATTTCTTCATGCAACTGCTGCTTAACTTCTACCAGGATATAGCAGTACATACCAACGATATCAGTGGACTGGTAATGTATCATCTGCCGGGGTAATGTCATAGCATCAATATATGCTGCGCCGTTATCCAGATACACCGCACGGTGTAGAAATGAATGCAGTTTGCTGTAGTCTATTTTCTCCGATTTTCCCAACCTATCAGCCAAAGACAATATTTTAAGCTCATCATAAGCGTTTAGAATAGAACCAATCAGATCTAACTTCGAGTAAAAAATATTTTCTTCTATCTCAACATCAGGTAAACTGATTCGCTGAATACTTCCCAGATTTCTGATTACACCATCCCTATCCTGAGTTTTGATATCAGCTTTAAGATAATCTTTCTGGAGGCAAATTTCTTTGAAATGATTCAATATCCTATAAAACTGAAAAAACAAGTCTCGCTTGCTGTCGTAAGTAGTAAACAAGCTTGGATCAAATCCTTTAGGCAAAGAGAAGATTATCTGGAATTTTCGTCTTTCTATACCTACAAACGAATAGGCTTCATTAACCTCTAATTGCAATTCTTGAAAATCTATCATTATTCAAAACTCAGTTTCATACTCTAAAGCAGGCATACTATCATGCATATATTTTATCAACTCTTCTGCATGCATAACGAAATCGGCATAAGTAGTTAAGTTTATGTTATTCAATGATTCTGTGAAAAGTTGTACTAAAGGTCTTTTGTCTCTGGCAAATACACTATCCCACAAATAGAACATGACTTTATCTTTTACTTGATCCAGCGAAACTTTTCCATCATGAGGCTTAATAAACCACCAACCCATTTGTTTATCTTCTACTCTTCTAATACTTTGATGATGGGATTTGATAAACTCATTGATGCCTACAATACATCGATACCACTTTAGATGCTCACCATTATCTAGTTCCAAGGTTGCTTGTGATATTATATCTGGTACGTTTTTATTTTTTATGTCAGCCTGACTAGGAGCATCTACATACTCCCAATCCCAACGTCTCTTCAAAGCACTGTCTAGATAGTAAATTGACTCATCGGAGGTGTTAATAGTAGCAATAATGGATAAATTTGGAGGAATGCTTATTTTTTTATTCTCTAGGTTTTTTAGCATTCTTACTCCATTTATATAATACTCATAATAATCATAATAATAATATTTATCTACTTCATTTTTCCATTCGCGGAAAAATATTTTTAACTTTATATCCTCTACCTGTATCACTCCATCACCAGTAATATTAGCTTTATAGTCCATGGCATTAAACAAACCTACCATTTCTAACTCAGATATATCCACTTCGTAAGTTGACCAGCCATCATTTTCTCTATCTAATAACTGAAATATTGATCCAAAAATAGCAGCAGCATTTCCTCGATTCAATTCATCAATCACTAATAGATATTTTTCTTCGGGATTTTTAATTAACCCTCGATATGCTTTACCCAATGCCTGTAGGAAATGTCCAGGATAATACTTGTAAACTACAGAATTGCCATAAGTGTACGGTAATAGCTTACCCACAAAATCAGAATAAGTGTATTCAGGGTGAAATACAGTTTTAACTGTATTCTTTAGAATTTTGGTATCTTCATCAAATTCTATACCTAGTTGCTCCTGGGCAATCTCGCGCACCTGATAACTTTTACCCGTACCGGGACTGCCAAAAAGAATTTTTTGGATTGGTTTGACTGAATTTCCCATAATCTCCAAATAAGGTTCTGAAAAAATAAATTAGCCGTCTGTCTAATCTTTCCCTAGAACCAAAACCGCCGCTACGCTACTCCATAAAATGCTTCGCCAGTATCGGCAGAGCCGCGATAGCCCACCTTTGGTAACTTCGACTCAAGATGTCTTTGTCGATTCTAGCCCAAAAAAAAGCTAGAGTAACAAGGTCAGCAGGTATCAAATTAGAGAAATGGGGACACTGTATGTTGTCGGGACGCCAATTGGCAACCTAGAAGATATGACCTTCCGGGCGGTACGCATCTTACAAACCGTCGATATTATCGCCGCCGAAGATACCCGCCACACGGGAAAACTGTTGCAGCATTTTCAAATTAAAACTAACCAAATCAGTTACCATCAGCACAATCGCCAGCAGCGTTTACCTGAATTGCTAAATCAGTTAACCACAGGAAAAACCATCGCACTGGTGACCGATGCGGGAATGCCGAGTATCTCTGACCCTGGTTATGAACTTGTCCAGGGGGCAATAGAAGCCGGAATCTCAGTTATCCCCATCCCCGGTGCTACGGCGGGAATCACTGCCCTCAGCGCCTCTGGACTCCCTACAGATCGATTTGTGTTTGAAGGCTTTTTACCTGCCAGTGGACAAGAACGTCAACAACGGTTAGAGGTGTTAGCGGCTGAATCGAGAACGTTAATTTTTTACGAATCGCCCTACCGCCTCCAGCAAACCCTGGAAGATTTCGCCAACATCTTTAGTCCGTCTCGTCAAATCGTCCTGGCGCGGGAATTGACTAAGTTACACGAACAATTCTGGCGAGGCACCATTGAAGAGGCGATCGCATATTACACTGACCACGAACCCAAAGGTGAATTTACCCTAATCCTGGCTGGCGCACCTGCTGAAACCCCCGTCCTCTCGGAAGTCGCCCTCAAAGCCGAACTCAGCCAACTGATTAACCAAGGACTCTCGCGATCGCAAGCCGCCCGTCAATTATCTCACCTTACCAATCTGCCGCGACGCCACCTTTATCAAATGGCACTCTCGTTACCTTAGTACACGAACACTTACCTGGTATAGTCCTGGATCACAAACACTTGACGGCTCGATTTAGGCTGGTTCTGCTTTTTGACACGAATTAGGCGATCACGAAACGTTCCCACAGGGTTTTTGGTTCGTTCTTCTTGCAAGTAAGTATGTAGAGTTTGTGCCTGTCCAACATAATCTCGATCCGTTTTGCAGATAATGATGCCATTGTGAGGGTGAATAACTATAACCTAATCTCTACTCACCTCTCAGCAAATCTACTCACTTTGTTCAGATATCAGTTCACTTACAAACTGCCTCATCCGTTCCTGCCAATTGGGAACGGATTTTAATTTATCCTTCTGTCCTTCATACCCTTTAAAGCAAATAGGAGTCTTGTCTAAGGGCTTATCTAATATTTTTTTAGCCCCCAGTTTGTGATTTTTCTGAAATGGCATTGTCAATATCAGTATGTATTGGTATACTAATATAATAACACCAAAAACAAGCCTGAAGCGAATTATGCTACTAGGGTTTAAGACAGAGTTAAGGTTAAACAACTTGCAGCGAACGGCACTAGCCAAACACGCTGGAGTTGCCCGACACGCTTGGAATTGGGGACTGGGACTGACCAGACAGATACTTGACCACAATCGGGATAATCCAGAGGATAAAATTAAATTCCCCACTGGGATTGACCTGCACAAGTGGTTGGTAGCCCTGGTTAAACCTATCTGCCCTTGGTACTATGAGGTGAGTAAATGCGCTCCCCAGTATGCGCTAAGGCAGTTAGCCCAAGCCTGGAAGGATGCGTTTAAGAAAAACAAGAAACCGCCTCGGTTTAAGCGTAAAGGAAAGCATGACAGCTTCACTCTAGATGGGTCAATTCAACTCGATCACTTCAAGATTAGAGTTCCGGTCATTGGTTGGTTGAGGACTTATGAGCGGCTACCTGTTCGATTTCAGCCCAAGTCCGTGACCATATCCAGGACGGCTGATCGATGGTTTATTAGCTTTAAGATGGACTTTGAGCCAGTCAATCGCCCGAAGCCTTATCCTGTAGTGGGTGTTGACTTGGGGATCAAAGCATTGGCTGTGTTGTCTACCGGGATTGTGATAGAAGGGGCGAAAAGCTACCGGAAGTATGAGAAAAAACTCTCTCGTTTGCAGTGGTTGAATCGTCATAAACAGATTGGTTCCTCTAACTGGAAAAAAGCCCAAGTCAAGATAGCCCGTTTGCACCGCAAGATAGCCAACATCCGCAAAGATACACTGCACTTCCTCACCTCCTATTTAGCCCAAAACCACAGCAGGATAGGGGTAGAGAACCTGAATGTGTCCGGGATGATGGCTAATCACAAGCTAGCCAAAGCCGTCGCTGATATGGGTTTTTTTGAGTTTAAACGCCAGTTGGAGTACAAGTGTCAACTGTACGGATCAACCTTGGTTGAGGTAGATCGATGGTATCCATCAACCAAAACCTGCTCAAGATGCCACACCGTCAAAGACGAAATGCCTCTATCTGAGCGGGTTTTCCGGTGTGACAACTGCGGATTTGAATGCGACAGAGACTTGAATGCATCGCTCAAGAAGCGAGCAAGCCGCCAGTTAGGTGGTGTTAGCCTGTGGACTGGAAAGAGTGCCGTCACTGCCAGAGTGAAGCAGGAAGTAAGCCTCAAGGTTAGGTCTGACTAAGGTTGACCAGCTTTGAGTAGGTCTTATGTAACGGATGCCGCTACGGTGTAATTCAATAAAGTCATCACGGTTTAAGGTAATAACAGCTCGCTCTTGTTGGATGGCAAAGGTGAGAACATCTTCATCAGGGATACCTTGATTAGCTTGTCCTGCGTCGTAGGAGGTGAGGACATCGTAACCCAGTTTGCGGAGTTCTCTGACGATATCCATGGGAAAGTTCTCGTTAGAGTAAAACTTAAGCATCCCCATCCTGATCAATAGCAGCAATAGCGCGATCGCATTCGTCTGGGTGTTGTTCGTAGTATCCCCAAGCAGCAATCAGGTCTTTTTTAGTAAGTGTAGGATAATTTCGCAAAAGCTCCTCGTCATCTGCCCCCTGCTTGCGGAAAGCTACCAATGTCCATAGGGGGATGCGCGTGTTGCGAATCCGAGGTTGTCCACCACATACGCCTGCTGTAACCTGAATTCGCTTGCTGCTGAGTTGCTCAAGCAGCAAGGTGCGTTCCTCTGGGGTGAGGGACTCAATAATTTGCACCAGTGAATTGATCAGTTGCGTGTTCATCAACTTTAACTCAGGTTTTCTGACAACCTTTACACTAAAAGCTAACTAAAGATTCTCGCGATCGCAAGCCGCCCGTCAATTATCTCACCTTACCAATCTGCCGCGACGCCACCTTTATCAAATGGCACTATCGTTAACCGAGATCCCGTAGGGGCGGGTTTAGGGATTCAATGAACAGACACACTTTAAACCAGACAACGAAACCCGCCCTCTTCTTGGCGCTGAATTAAGGCGGGTGGGTTTCGACTTCGCAAGAGCCCACCCTACGGTATACCTGACGAATGACGAAGGACGAAGGACGAAGGACATAAGACAAATAACTGAAAAAGACCATCAACTTGACAGATGGTCTTTTTTGTGCTACAGATGTCGTTGTCGTTCTTGGAGGAAATCTGCTGCCCGTTCCCAAGCGCACAGCTTAAGATTTCTTCATGTTTTTATCGTAACAGAGAATACGGTTTTTATCAAACTTTACATTTTTATCCAGAAATATCTGCCGTCTGATAGAGTTCAGCCTGTTGAGGACGCCCCCATAAGATCTGTTCTCGCTTGTAAATCGCCATTCCGGGTTTAGCACCCTTGGGCTTATAGACATGCTTCGGCTCAGTATACACCACAGGCACCACATCACTCTGACGAGCTCGACTATAATGGGCAGCCAAGTCAGCCGCAAACTGGAGATCCGCCTCATCCGCCACCGCCCCCGGATCTAAGCGTAATAAAACATGACTCCCAGCAATCTCTTGGGTATGAAACCATAGGTCATAATCCCCAGCCGTGCGAAACGTGAGTTGGTCATTTTGGCGATTGTTACGACCAATTAACAATTCAAACCCACTGGGCGTGCGATAGCGATAGGGTTCCGAGGTTTCTGTGCCATCCTGACTGCGCTGAGATCGAACATCCAAATACCCTTGCCCAATCAACTCCTCGCGGATTTCCTGTAACGCCTGCAAATCTTCCGGCGTGGTGTAGCGATCAATCTGAATTAAGGATGCCTCAACCTGTTCCAAATACTCAACTTCCGCTTGCACCTCTTGCAGTAACGGCGCAACCGCCAGACGCGCCCGTTTCAGCTTTTGATGACGTTTATAGAGGGCTTGAGCGTTTTGCACGGCATTTTTGTCGGGATCGAGGGAAATCGTCAACGGTTGATTGGTTTCAAAATCCAGAACCGTTATCTGGTTCATTCCCGGTTGCCAATCTTGCAGATGCGCCATCAATAAGTCAGCCTGTTGACGATACTCATCCGCTTGTTCCGATTGCTGTAACCGTTGTTCAAAGCCTAACGCCTTGGAGCGCGATCGCACTAAAAAATTGTTGACTTTCTGAGTCAGTTGGTTATGCAGTCGGCTAAACTCTTGTCGATTCAGTTGATCCGTATAGTAATGATGTAATAAAACCTGGACATTTGGCGCAGGCTTAACCACACCCCAACCCAGCACATTATATCCATCCTCAGTCCAACCCGGTTGTAAACGGTTAACTTCCTTGTCTCCCCCAGCTTCCTCAGCTTCCCCAGCTTCCCCAGCTCCCTCTGCTCCCTCTGCTTCCCCATCTTCCCCAACCAGGGTGGGTTTAGTTAAGTGATCAGTTTTCTCCAAGACGTTATCTGTAAAACCCGCCCCTACAACTTGACCCCAATTCTCCAACGCCCACAGCCATTCTTGCCAGCGCTGAAATAACCGTTGCCAATCTTCTGTCTCTAAAGTTTCCGTGGATTGGTTGGGATCTAAATCAGCCGTTTGGATCATAGAACGCACCAAAGCTGGACTTAATCCCCGATAACTTTTAAGTAACTGCCGTTTTAACGCTCCGGGAACTAAGCTAACTCGTTCTTGCCAACGCTCCTGGGACTCACTTAAACTGGGTAAATCCCCCAACAATGCTGGCGGATGTTCGTAAGGCTGACCGGTTTGAATCGGACGGACACTCGATTGCTGAGAACTAACCTGATGGGCGGCGGTGACGATGATATTTTTAGCATCTGTAAGGATAACGTTACTATATTTACCCATAATTTCTACATACAGATGCCAGAGAATCGGATCTCCGGGGCGTCGGGCAAATTGCAAGTCTAACACCCTCTCCCAAGGAGCAATGAACTGAATCCCGACTAGCGCCAACCCATTTAACTGATGTCGCAGTTGATCACTAAACGTAAACGTATCTGGTAGGCGAGGCGGCGGATCAGCTAAGCAAATTCGGGCGGCTTGGGGATGCCAAGCCAGCGTCAGCCATCCTCTACCCTGAAGTGTTCGTAAGCATAGAGCAATAGTATAGCGATCGCGCTGATAAACCTTTTCCAGTCGTCCTGGTATCCAACCCGCTTGTAACTCTGCACAAGCGGCTGTCAAGGTCGTAAAGTCAACCTGTTGCATGTCTTCGTGATGGGGTGTAACGGTGTCTCGTATAAATTGGTATCCGTTGTCGTCTGACTATCTACTCAATAGCCGATGACAAGTAAGCCGCATTTATGGCAAGCAAATCTACTCTTTTTTTAGCGTCAACCCGAAAATTCAGGTTTTCTGTGTGATTTAACCTTGTAAGCCTAAATTTTTGTAGATAACATTGAAATCAAATCCCTCGTAATCGCTCCTCAAGCGGCTTTTGCCGTTATTTTTTCATGGACATTCAACTGATCAATATCGGTTTTGGTAACATTGTTTCGGCAAACCGTGTCGTGGCAATCGTTTCTCCAGAGTCTGCCCCTATTAAGCGTATCATTACAGATGCTCGCGATCGCGGACAACTGATTGATGCAACGTATGGGCGGCGCACGAGAGCTGTGATCATTACCGATTCTAGCCATGTCATTTTATCAGCAATTCAGCCAGAAACGGTTGCTCATCGCTTTGTCATTGGCAAAGAGGGAGTAACCAGTACCAATTAACTCGACAAGAAACCGATGATCAAACCAGGCAGACTTATTGTAGTGACCGGACCAAGTGGTGTCGGGAAAGGAACTCTAGTCCGTTTACTCTTGACTAGACATCCGCAACTGTACCTATCGATTTCAACCACTACCCGTCAACCCCGCCCTCATGAAGTGGAGGGACAACATTATTATTTTGTCAGTCAGGATACGTTTAAGCAGATGGTCAGCGCCAATGAGTTATTGGAATGGGCAGAGTATGCGGGAAATTGTTATGGTACACCCCGCAAACCCGTAGACCAGCATATTCAACGGAGTGAGTCTGTCCTGCTAGAAATTGAACTAGAGGGAGCTAGGCAAATACAACAAACCTTTCCCACCGCATTGCGTATCTTTATTCTACCCCCCAATATCGCCGAACTCGAACAGCGTCTTCGGGGGCGGGGTCAGGATAGTGAGGAGGCGATCACACGACGCCTAGAACGAGCCAAAGCTGAAATCGAGGCGGCGGATGAGTTCGATCTGCAAATTGTCAATGACAACCTAGAAGAGGCACTATCGAAGCTAGAAGCAGCTATTTTTTGAGGGGCGGAGTAAATGGGAAGGTGAGGGAGATGGGGAACACCTCGACTTACTTCGGCTTCGCTCAGTAACACGCTCGGTGTGTTAGATGGGGAAGATAGGGAAGATGTTGTAGGGGCGGGTTTCACTACTATCTTTTCGGTTACATCCAGATGTAACTAAACCCGCCCCGACTAAATGACCAATGACCAATGACCAATGACCAATGACCAATGACGAATGACAAATAACAATGCCAGTATAGAAGAACCAATATCAGGGGCATCACGATAATCTCTCACCGTTGAAAACCGCAGGTAAGCATGCAAACTCAATTAAATACCCCTGTACTCGAACAATTGATTGATTCACTTCAATCCAGTTATTCGGTGGAAGAGGCATGTAAAACCATTGAACCCTTAGTCCAACACCTTTTTCCCGATGAAATTGGGGCGATTTTTGTCATGAACTCCTCAAAAAACTTACTGGAGGCGATCGCGACTTGGGGTTCTGTCCCGTTGACGAGCGATTCGGTCTTTTCGCCCCACGAATGCCTAGCATTACGACGCGGACAGGCTAATTTGGTAGATGACACCCAGTATTGTTTAAACTGCCAGCATATTCGCGCTAATTCTCCCGCCGTGGAAACTTTTTGTGTTCCCATGATTGCCCATGGAGAAACCGTGGGTTTGTTGTCTGTCAGTTCACTCCAACGGGGGCGAATTGCCCAAACTCGACAATTAGCGGAGAAAGTGGCGAAGCATATTGGCTTGGCATTAGCTAACTTAAAACTGCGAGAAACGCTGAAAACCCAGACGTTTCGAGATCCGCTGACGAAACTGTATAACCGACGTTACCTGGAAGAATGCTTTGAACGAGAAATCCGCAAGTCTCACCGTCAACCCAAGCCTATCGGGGTAATCTTATTGGAAATCGATGAGATGGAACAGTTAAACCAGCGATTTGGCAAATCTGTAGCTGATTTGCTGTTGCGCGAGATTGGGTTGTTATTACCCAGCCAAGTTCGGGCGTCTGATATTGCCTGTCGTTATGGTGGTCAACAATTTCTCCTACTTTTACCAGAAGCCGCGTTAGCCGTCACCCAACGACGCGCCGAACAACTGCGACAGAGTATTCAGCAACTTCGTTTAGACTATCGGGGTCAATCCCTGGGTTCTCTGACCATTTCTGTGGGGATAGCCAGTTTTGCAGAACATGGTAAGACGGCAAAAGAAGTGCTACAAGCGGCTCAGATAGCCCTGAATTTAGCAATTACTGGAGGGCGCGATCGCATTGTCACAGCATCCTGATTACCTTGCTCAATTCAAAATTTATATTGTAGGGGCGGGTTTAGCCACTTATAAAACTCGGTTAATCATAACCTATCAACAAAACCCGCCCTTATTCACCGTCTCTACATTGCTCCCAGACGTAGCATGCTACGTCTCTACATGGCGCGATTCCCTACGGGATAGCTTCGCTTACCGCACAATGTTTAAAGCCGCTACTCCTGACGTTACCAGCACCATACCCACGACTTGAGGAACCGTTAATGGACTCTGAATCAGAATCCCAGCCAAGAGTGCGGTTAAAATCGGTAACGTAGCCCCCAAAACAGAAGCGCTAGCTGCACCGCTTCTGGCAATTCCCATGGTGTTGAAAACATAACTAATTAGAGTAACACCGCCTAAAACCAGACCACTGATCACTAAATTTAAACTTAAACTCGGCGCAAATACTACACCCCACGATGCTGGGAAGGATATCATTACACCCAAGGCAGAAAATATCAGAACGATGGCTAAGTTCAGCAACAGAATTGGCATCGGATGAAGCTGTTTTGCCAACTTTTGCATTAGCATTAAATGCAGGGCAAAGGCGATCGCCGCCCCTGATGCCAGAGTAACGCCGAATGATGACAGTTCCCCGCTACCACTGGGTAGAGTTGTTAGCACAAACCCCGCAATTACCATCGCGAAGGGAATGAAATGACTCCATCGATTAAAGCGATCGCTTAAGAGTAATAGCACGATGGGATAGATAAAGAAAATAATCACAGCCACACCGGGCGCAATGATTCCTAATGCCCAATATAGCAATACCTTAGATAAGAATAGGAAAAACCCACTACATACGAGAGTGCCGAATAAACCCCAATTGCGCGATTGCAGCACCTGTTGAATATCTCGCCACACCCCCCGATAAAACCCCCGACTCAAAATTGCCGCCATCGGTACAACGACCAACATCCGCGACCATAGTACCAGTAAGGAATTCCCTAACGTCGGCATCCAAAAACCACCGTAGGGGCTTGGTAACCAAGCCCCTACTGGGAATCCCGCAATCGCGGTGGCATTAAAAATAATATTGACAAAAACGTTTTCAAATGCTATTGCTAGCAACGATAACAACACCAGCACTAACCCAACCCGCTGTTTCCCCGTGGATTGTTTTTGTGGGCGTTTTTGAAGCTTGGTAGGTGGAACAACAGGAACAGACGATTGAGGCGCAGAGGTGACGATTTCCCCTCGATGAGGGGAAGAAGACGAACCATCCTGATCAGGCGGTGGTAATGAAAGATGATTAGCAGTGGCGGGAGGAATTTGAGAACGGGGTTCAGAGGTAGAAGGAGGAGGAATTTCAGCTTTGAGTCGAGTCACCAGTGTCTCTAGAATCACCTCGGCTTGTTCCTGGAGACTGTACATCTGGCTCAACTGTTGCGACATTGAGCTGTGATAGCTATTTATATCCTGTTGCAGTGTTCTAAATGTAGTTCTCAGGGTGTCATCCAAGGAAGCGACTAATTCCTGGATAGTTTGCTGATGATTTCCCACCGTCTGATCAACGGATAGTCTTTCTGAGGACTGGGCAAGTTGTTGGAGTTGCTGGCTGAGTAAGTCTTGCAATTGGTTGGCAAAGGCTGGGGCAATTTCAGACGTCAGCGCTGGCGGTTGAGTCAAGTGCTGCTGTCGTTGATCGTGCAGCGTTTTAATTTCCTCGCTCAACTGGGCTTTCTGTTGTTGTAGCTGTTCAATCTCCTGAGTAAACTGGGTCATAAGACTGTGACGCAACGTCTCTATGCCCTCAATACTCTCGGTCATGGATTGCAAGAGATCGGCAGCTTGTTGTTCTCGATTCTCCCCGTTGTCCGGTTGATTGTCTAGTTGCCCCATTTCCAATACCACTCGGTTAGTCTATGTCTTGCACTAATAAGTTCACTGCTTTGAGTCGGATGTTGAATTTTAGCATAATCGGCGAGAAGCAAGCTACGTCATTCGTAAAGTCGGGGTGTTCCCCAGCTTCCCCCGCTCCCCCTCACCACAACACTTATTCAGCAGCCCCTAAGTAAGTTTTTACCCTGCTTGCTCAATTTTTGTTACTGATTGATAGGTAGGGTAACAGTAACGGTTGTGCCGACGCCGACTTCACTCTCAATTTGGATTTGACCACGATGTAAGTCTACATATTTTTTAACAATGGCGAGTCCTAATCCAGTGCCGCCAATGGTGCTAATATTACTCCCCCGATAAAACGATTCAAATAATCGGGATTGCTCCATTGGTGGAATACCAATTCCTTCATCTTGAATCTGGAAGGTTACATAATCTGAGTGACAGCCTAACTGGAAGGTAATTGTGCCTCCTTTGGGGGAATATTTGACAGCATTGGAGAGCAAGTGATTTAATAATTTCCGTAACATAGCCTCGTCAAATAACCCTTTGATCGGATATTCTGCAACAAAAACGTTGAGGGTATATTGCGGATCTAGATTACTTTGGAATTCCTCGATTAGGTCACGACATAAATCTGCCACCTCCAGGGAAATAGGATTAAACTTCATTTGTCCCGCTTCCGATTGACCAATCAGAATCACATCATTTAGGAGTTGGGTAATATGTTCGACGCACCAGCCAATTTTTTGGAAATGTTTTAGCTTTTTGTCCTCGGTTAATTTCTGATCGTAGAGTTTCAATAATTCGCTAGAGGATTGAATCGTGGTGAGGGGAGTCCGGAATTCATGGGAAATGGTGGTAATGATGTGAGATTTCAGTTCACCCAGTTCTTTCTCTTTCTCTAAGGCTTGGCGAATCGTTTCCTCACTGCGCTGACGTTCGATGATTTCCGTTTCTAGGCGGATTTTTTCTTTTTCTAAGGCGGCGGCATAGATACGCTCTGTAATATCTTGTAGAATACCGGAAAGACCTGTAAATGAGCCGTCAGCTACCTGGGAGACATGGGCATGAATTTCTAGCCAACGAGTTTCTCCGGTTTTGGTGACGTATCGAATCTCTCGTTGAAAACAGGTTTTTTTATCGGTTATGATAGATTGCCATAGTTCGTGCTGGAGTTGGTAATCATTAGGATGAACATAATGGAGAAAAGGCGTTCCTACGGTTTCTTCTAGAGTAAACCCCATCAACGTTGTCCAAGCCGGACTGAGAAATTCCCAGTTACCATTGGGGTCAATTTGAAAAATAACTTCTTTAACATTTTCTACGACGGATCGATATTGTTGTTCGCTGCGTCGCAGTGCTTTTTCTGCCCAACTTGCGGCGAGTAGACGACGAATACGTTGGAGTAAGACGGGGACATGCAAGGGTTTGGTTACATAATCGATCGCGCCAGCAGCAAATGCCGAATCAATTGACTTTTGATCCTCAAGCCCGGTAATCATTAGCACCGGGATACCCAGCAACGCGCGATCGCTCTTTTGGGCGGGAGTCTGTGTAAAGGTTTGTAGTTTTTGGCAACAGATGAAACCATCCATCACCGGCATCAACGCATCCAACAGCACCATATCCGGCTGGTACTGCTGATACGCCGCTAAACATTTCTCTCCATTTTCTGCCTCGATCACCTGATATCCCTCTTTTTCCAGCAGTTGACGCAGCATCACCCGTGTGAAGCGATCGTCATCAGCAATCAGAATTAGTGGGGATTTTTGAGGATCATTCCCTGTTGCACTCAACATCCTTAGACTCCTATCTAGCACGCAGACAAATCTGGACTCAGTATTCCCAAGAATGGTTTATAGGTAACATTCGTGGTGCGTGAAGATAGAAGCGGGGGAAGATGGGGGTGTAGAGACGTAGCATGCTACGTCTCTACCTTACCTGTTTCCTGTTCCCTGTTCCCTGACAAATGACAAATGACGCTCCTCACCGTTAACTTGAATTGTCCCTACCTACTTAACCCTTAATAATCGCTTCACCGCGTTGGTAAAGTTCACGGGCATAATCTGTCCACATTCCTTGTCCCCAATAGCGAAAACAACTGGTCTCCAGTAACAACGTATACAATAACGCTTGCTGATAATCACTTCGCTGCGTCACTGATGGATCTTGCTGCACTAAGGGGTCATACTTCAGATGAAACGCGGCACTGAGTTGATTCATCGGTTCTAAGACATTTTCATACCCTTTCACCCAACTTAAATCATTTGTCCATGATGCCCCATCAACATGGAATTGATGATCCGTGGCTGTCAAGTCTGCGATCGCACTCGCGACTACATCAGGTGTAATATTATCTAAATCGACTCGTTGCCAAATTTTATGTTGACCAACGGCTTGACAAGGAGGATACTCTTCTGGATTAACACCTGCTGCTTCAATTAATTCTAAATACTCCGTCCCATTCATCGGCACGACACCTGTTTTTCCGCCCCCTTGATCACGAATTTCATGGTAAATACGAAATAGATCACGGGGATATTCGTTCATCATCACGCCCCCATTTTCTCCATCGGCAATTTGGGTGACTAAAGAGGGAATCGAATGATTATCAATTGACTGCTTACCCCGCCCCTTTGCCTCAAAATAGGGCTGCATTTGTGCCACTAATTTGGTATCTGACCCTTGTGTTTTAACCAAAATTGTGATAGAAATTGTTTCGCCCTGAGAATTGCGAGCGACTAAACGATTGGGGACATATTTCTGCTCCTGTGACAATCCCGAACCATCCAGATTTTCTAGAGAATGTTCCTGCACCATCAACCAGCGATAGCCACAGTCTTTCAATGCTTTGATGTATTCATACAAAGTATCAGGATGATTGGGTAAATGCATCTCTGGTGGTGAGAAGCCTTTGACTCGCTTCAGCGCATCGTAGCCAAAAATAGCCGCAAAATGATGTTGCCATGCCTGAATATGCAGTTTAATATCAGGAATTGGGGTAGAGGGAACAACTGCATGACTCCACATCGTTCCCAGCCATTCCACATAAGGCTGATAAGCGCGATCGCAGGTAATCCGTTTAAGATTATTCAGGATATCCTCTCGCCCCATTTGCTGGAATCCCCACAACAAATTCCCCGAATAGTCCAGCATAATCCGAGGATTGCACCCCTCAGCCACCAGTTGGGGAATAAAATCGCCCATACGACGATAACACCCGGCGAAGGGTTCGGCATTATGGTTATCCCCTTCCTGGGGATGTTCAAACATGTATTGGAGATTGCTAATCAATTCACCATTCGCCCCTGCTGGAACCGTGGGTTGGTGCATGTGCAAGGCGCAAGCGAATCCTGAAGTTATATCCTCGAGGCGCAGATTAGTTGTGGGCAAAAATACTGGTTCGTCTTGTTGCACCACCGCCCGAATTTGCTCTTCCCACCCGCAAATATTGGGTAATCCTGATCGTAATTCCGCTAAAGCGGGTTGATTCGGGGTTGAGGTTACTGCACTCATGATCCTTTCCTCGATGATTGTGCTATTGCTAGCATACACAATTCGTCATTCGTCATTCGTCCTTTGTCATTCGTCATTTGTCATTTGTCATTCGTTCTTGGTAAGGGTTTGAGGATTATTGATACAAGTTAATATATTTAGGGTGAATGGCACGCTCAATAAGCAGTTTTGGCTTACCGAAATCCTTAATCTATCGTCGGGTGGGTTTCGACTTCGCTCAACCCACCATCATACCAGTAGTGCGATATCGTAATGCGATATCGTAGGGTGGGCATTGCCCACCAGCATACCAGTCAGTGACATTCTATTTAGGTTTATTTCCAACAACTTACTTACGAATCAGGCAGAGGGTAGAAAAGTAGAGATTAATCAGCTAGTTTCTGTGGTGGCATATCCAGGAATCGACGAATCAGGTTGACTATCTCCAACTTTTGCTGTAGGGTTTTTCCTTCCGATTTAATAGACAAATGTTTCCCTGATTTCAAAATAATCGCGATTTGATAGTTACTTGTCCGATCCTGATTCCAGCTTGTGGATTTCAGTTGCACCTGGAAAATATCGCTTAGGGGATACAACGTGACTTGAGTTTTCAATAATCCTCGCCGTTTGATCAACAGACTGTTTGTGTCTTTATCAAAGTGATAGATGAAAATACGTCCCGCACAGACAAGTAAGACAATACTCAAAACTATATTAAAAGCGAATAAGGCATACAAGCCCAACATATAAACAATCCAAGGTAGGACTAAACTAACCAGAATAATTAGTAAAGGAACGCTGACAACCAAACATCCAGAGAGTTGCCAAATGAAATAGGGGCGGTGTCGGAGTTTCAGTTGAGTGGGTGTTTTTTCTAAAATAACCATGATTGAATAAGTCCTAATGAATCATTCAATTGTAGGGGCGCAAGGCTTGCGCCCTTATCTAAGTCCCTTATTCCTTGAAGAAAGGCTATATTAACTGAGCCAAGCTATTCCTATCTGGATAAATCAATTGTCCCCTCACCACAAGCGAGTTCACCCTTTTGATAGGTAGGTGCTGCGGGTTGGATTGAACCCGGTGTATTCGCTTCACAGAGAATAGCAACTGTAGTTATCTTATCGGATACTGCATCAGCATCAACGTCAGTTGCGGGAACGACAAAAACACCACCGACATAACTCCGAACTTTGTCCTTACGAGATATGCCATAGTTAAATGCAGCATTATCAGTTATCTGAGTTGAGTAGGCGTAGCTTTCTGTTTCAGTCTTGATACCCAAACCTAGATCAGGAATATTGCCACTGAATTTTTGTTCATCTAAATAGTAAGCTTGCTGGGCGCGATTCATTGAGCCAATATATTGTTTACCTTCTGATTGGTCATGTTTATGACTGTGATTCAAAAAGATGGGTGCAACTATGTAAAAAAATCCGGCTATCAGTAACATCAATCCTAGAAAGCATCCTACGCTACTTGCATCTGTTCCAGTTTTCCTACCCATGAGATTAGGTTTTAACTCTACACCTTGATTAAAACAGGTAACGTTTTGAGATCGTGACTGAGAACTCATCGACTTCTTATCGACTTTATTTTAAGTTTGTAGTAGGGGAACCTGAGCCTCTTAAATGATGTTGGGTTTCGACTTCGCTCAACCCACGACTTCGCTCAACCCAACCTACAACTAGATTAGGGAAAAGGTTGGCTTTTCATGATCCTCTGTCGTAGGGTGCGTTAGCGTCAGCGTAACGCACCTGCTAAGGTGGAATTGCTGAACTCCAAATGCCGTGTTTCGAGGTCAAAATGCCCTGTTCCGATACCCTGTAGAGACGTTGCATGCAACGTCTCTACATTATCACCCTGTAACAATTCCCCTAAACCCATCATGACAAACGAATCTGGAATTCCCATCACCCCGCCAACTCCGGTATTGAAGAAATCTATTAAAATTAACTTCACCGATTTCTCAAAAGCCCTAGGAAAAGGAGGGATTGATGTCCTTTTTGGCAAGTGGGATAGTCTGGCTGGAAACGCCGTTGACGTTCTATCCGCCCTAGGTTTAGCCGCTAATGCCGAAGAAATAGCCTGGTTACTCATTTACCGTTCTTTGCTCCAGGCAATCAAGAATCTTGTTGATGAAAAAACTGAAATAGAACCCAATAACCATAAGATTAAAACCTTACAAACTGAAATTAACCAGGCATTAGCATATAGCAGTTTAACGCTTAACCAAAGGTTTTTTGAACATCCCGATCAAGACCCGATTATTGCAGCCGTCAAACCGACGTTTATAGACTGCTTAAAGCAGTGTAAAGTCAGCGAAGCTGATGCTATCGCCATTAGCGATAGACTTCCCATCTACTTTGCGGCTGCACTTCATCAGGAGTGGGGGAATCAGGCAAAAGACTATGCCGTACTGAAAGATAAACTGGATACTCCCTTCACCCAAGCCAATCAACGCATTCAGGCATGGTTAAAATATGGAACTTGGCTACAAAAACAGGTGGAAGAACCGATGTTTTTAGAAGCCTTTAGCCTCAAGCGGGTTTATGTGCCGTTGCGGGCGTACTATAAGCGTAAAGTTGAGGGACAAAATCCGGAAGAATTAGACCAAAGACTGACAAATCGTGAGAAATTTGAGCGCGTCGTTATTGAGTTAGACAAAGAACTCGAAACCTGGCTGAATCAAGCTAAAAAAGATGATGCCATTCGCTTAATTAGTGGCAGTCCGGGGAGTGGCAAATCCTCCTTGGCTAAAATGTTTGCCGCCAACCTAGCAGAAACAGATAAGATTCGGGTTTTATTTATTCCCCTGCACCATTTTAATCCCGCCGATGATCTGATTGAGGCAGTGGGGAAATTTATCCATACAGACGGCATCTTACCGCACAATCCCCTAGCCGCCGACTATCGCGAATCTCGCCTATTGATTATTTTTGATGGACTGGATGAATTAGCTATGCAGGGGAAAATTGCCGAAAAAATCGCCCAAGATTTTGTCCGAGAAGTCCAGCGTACCGTTGACCGATTAAACCAGCAAAAACTCTGCTTACAGGTACTGATTCCTGGGCGAGAATTGGCAGTTCAGGCGAATCAAACCGACTTTCGCAAAGAGGGACAAATCTTGCACGTTTTACCCTACTTTGTGCCTGAAAATAAGCGGAAAAATTATGTCGATACGAACCAGCTACTAGAACAAGACCAGCGCCAGAATTGGTGGCAAAATTATGGTGCAGTCAGTGGTTATGGCTATACAGGTTTACCCAATGAGCTAAACCAGGGCAATTTAACTGAAATTACTGCTCAACCCTTGCTCAATTATCTGGTTGCTCTCAGCCTGAGACGGGGAGAATTAACTTTTTCCCAAGACACTAACTTAAATGCCATTTATAATGACTTACTCAAAGCCATTTATGAGCGAGGGTGGGCAGGACATCAACATAAAGCGATTCAGGGAATTGAGGAAAGAGATTTTATTCGCATTCTCGAAGAAATTGCCCTGGCTGCTTGGCATGGGAATGGGCGGACAACTACCGTGCGAGACATTGAAAAGCATTGTGACAACAGCAATCTAAAAACCCTGCTTAAGCGATTTCAAGAAGGCTTTCAAGATGATGCCAAAGCCAGCATTACTCGTTTGATGACGGCGTTCTATTTCCGTCAAAGTGGACATAATGATTCTGGTGACAAAACCTTTGAATTTACCCACAAAAGTTTTGGAGAATATTTAACCGCCCGACGCATTGTCCAAGAAGTGCGGTATATCCACCGCAAATTAGAAGCCCGCGATGATGATCCTTATGAAGACTGGGATGAGCGTCGAGCGTTGCATCGCTGGGCGTTAGCCTGTGGTTCTACGGCGATGGATAAATATTTGTTTGAGTTTGTTTTAGATGAAATGCGGCTACATTATCAAGTCAAGCCAGAGGATGTGGCAAATTGGCAGGATACTCTGTGTCATTTAATTGGTTTTATGTTGAAGCACGGAATGCCAATGGAAAAGCTAGAACCTCGTCCTAATTTTCAGGAAGAAAACCGACAAGCCCGCAATGCGGAGGAAGCTTTGTTAGCGGTTCTTAATAGTTGTGCGCGTTTGACGGAGAAATGTTCGGAGATTAAATGGCATTCTAAAGATGCTTTTGGTACTTGGATTTCCCGGATGCAAGGACAACGGGTTAGTAGAGATGTGTTTTGCCTGAGTTGTTTAAGTTTTTTAGACTTGCAAGGATGCATACTTAATTTCAAAGATTTCTACAGGGCAAATCTTTCTGGGGCAAATCTTTCTGGGGCGAATCTTTTCGAGGCAAACCTTTACAAGGCAAATCTTGTTGAGGCGGATCTTTCCGAGGCGAATCTTTTAGGGGCAAATCTTTTCAGGGCAAACCTTTACAAGGCAAATCTTGTCGAGGCGGATCTTTCCGAGGCGAATCTTTTGAGGGCATATCTTTTCAGGGCTAATCTTTACGATGCTAATTTTTACCGGGCTAATCTTTCTGGGGCTAATCTTCACGGCGCTAATCTTCACGGGGCTAATCTTGAGGGAATAATCCGTGACGAAGTTCCCATTAGCTCTCAAGAAACTGAGCCATAGCAACAACCGATTACATTCTCAAAGCCAACCTCTCAATACGCTTTCCTCACATACCCCTGATTAAACTCTTAAGAGGTAACGCCGTGAAAATAACTGAAAATGTAGAGCAATGGGAAGTTCCGAGACAATTAGAACAGAAAATGATAGAAATTGCCCGTCAGTTTCGCAAGGAATCAACGCCGAGTGAGGCAATATTATGGCAAGCCTTAAGGAAAAAGCAGCTAGAGGGGCGAAAGTTTCGGCGTCAGCAACCCATCGGGCGGTTTATTGTTGATTTTTTCTGTGCATCTGAGCGGTTGATTGTGGAGGTTGATGGTGGAATTCATGAGTCTCAGAAAGATTTGGATGAGCAACGACAGCAACTTTTGGAGTCTTTAGGGTTACGATTTGTCAGAGTGAGTAGTGAGGAGGTGGAGAGGAATTTGCCAGAGGTTTTGAGTCGAATTCGCGGGGAGTTTGGACACCCTCATTCTCCATTGGTGTCAAGTTAAGGAGGTGTCTGTCTACTTCTTGGCATTTTCCCCCCTCATCCCCTAACCCCTTCTCCCGACCCCCCTCGTTCCCCCCTACAAGAGGGGGGAGGACAGAGGATGCTTCGCTTTTGTTGCACGGGAGAAGGGGAACCGGACATGGTATCAATTTATTCCTCTTTTATCAAGAGAAAAAAGAACTAAAAATAATATTGATTTGCTCTGTTATTCACTGGGAATACATAACCTAAAGTCACCTTTATTCTGCCTTACTGTGTCTATCTACTTCTTGGCATTTCCCCCTCATCCGCTAACCCCTTCTCCCACCGTGGGGAGAAGGGGAACCGGACAGCCGATCATTTTCTTCTTCTTTTATCAAGATAAAAAAGAACTAAAAATAATCTTGCTATTCTCTATTATTCATTGATAATACATGACCTAAATTCCCCTGTATTCTCCCCTCTCCCCTGGGTGGGAGAGGGGCTGGGGGAGAGGGGTTTAGCTTAAGTATACGGATGGAGGACAAAGGATGCAAGAGCTTGGGTTTCATGGGAAGAAGGGGAACCGGACAGGGCATCAATTTATTCCTCTTTTATCAAGATAAAATAGAACTAAAAATAAGCTTGATTTGCTCTGTTATTCACTGGGAATACATAACCTAAAGTCGCCTTTATTCTCCCCTACTGTGTCTATCTACTTCTTGGCATTTCCCCCTCATCCCCTAACCCCTTCTCCCACCGTGGGGAGAAGGGGAACCGGACAGCCGATCATTTTCTTCTTCTTTTATCAAGATAAAAAAGAACTAAAAATAATCTTAATATTCTCTATTATTCATTGAAAATACATAACCTAAATTCCCCTGTATTCTCCCCTCTCCCCTGGGTGGGAGAGGGGCTGGGGGAGAGGGGTTTTAAGTTAACCGATTTTCCAGACGCTGAAACCAGCCCGATCGCACAATCGAAATCCCCACCCCAATCGGTAACAATAGCAATAGTCCAAACACTTCCAGCGCGGCGATTCCCTGACTGGCAACTTGACCAATGTCTGTACGGCGCTGATGTAATAAAACGATGAGTAACACCACCAATATTCCGATAAATCCGGCGTCTTTTCCAGACACTTTACCCAATCCGGTTACAGTTAGCGGACGACGTAACCATTGAACCAGCCAAACCCCGACTTTTTCCACCCCGGTTAAAAGTATACCCGGTTGGATTAACTCACATCCGATGATTAAGAGAAAGAACCAACTCGGTTGTAATCTGAACGTGTACGCATCTAAAACAGCCACTTTAATGGCGATGCCATAGTTATAAAAAATAAAGATAATCCATTGCAGTAAAAATTGGGGGAATTTGAGCCATGATAAGGGATGATGCCACAATTCAACCGCCCCCCGAAGCAACCCCGATAAGCAGAAAGCGGCTAACCCTAAACCGACATACAATCCGCTAATTCGTACCGCTTGGCTAATCTTTCCGGGATGACGTAAACCATAATTACTCACCAGTTGCAGGAGGCTACATAATACGAAAAGATTACTGGTTCCGGTTATCCAGCCTATCAGGAGAACAATCCCCCAAACTCCAGTTACACTGTATCGAATTCTTACTTTTGGGGATTTGGAGAAACCTCTCTCCAAACCTCTCTCCTGCAAGGAGAGAGGCTTTGAATTCTGCCAACGCAGAACTAGCCAAACTCCCCCCACAATACTGCCACTAACTGTACCAATCCCACCAACAATAAACCAGGGAACTATTAAAGGTTTGTCTTGAAGCGGTAGATCAAAAGCCTGTTGTGTCCAATGGATTACTTGGCGGATTAATTTTGGGTCGTAGGGTGCAGTAAAGTGATCCGTTGTATCGGAGATAAATAACTGACGTGCGGTTCCATTCTTAAAATTATTACAGATACCATCCGGACAAACCATTTGCCACATTTGGCGCAACTCTGACGGCGGATTCAGTTGTTCGTATAAGCCAACACCGAGGAAGAGATTGTGGGGAATTGTGGGCGTGGCAAATCCACTGATACTCAGAACAACCGTGGCTTGTAGTTGAGACTCAAGTTGGGCTAACTTTAATGCAGTGGTTCCCCCCATGGAATGACCCGCAATGCCAATACGTTTAGAATCAAACTGGGAGGAATGCGATACGTCCTCGGACACGCTTCGCGATCGCACAAAATCTAAGACAGCTTTTGCATCAGCAACGGTACTGGTTTCTAGGCGTTCAATCGATTTATTTTGCATCCCCACAGAATAGGATTCTCCATAGCCGCCAAAGTCAAAAGCAATGGCTGCAATTCCATGTCTGGCTAATTCTATGGCTAAAGGGGTCATGCTTTCTTTACTGGCATTCACCCCATGACATAAAATCATCACGGGTTGGGGTTTCGGTGTCGTTTTAGGCGTATAAATACGAGTGATTAAATTCTGTTTGGCGTTGATCGGAATCGCGACGGATTGAGATTCAATCCCAAGCGTTAGGTTAAAACCCGTCCATAGCAGGAGTCCCATACAAACCAGGAATAAACTTAATCCTAAACTCCGGTAATAACGCTGATTCATCCCCTTCCATCTCAACGACTGACTAACAAACTATCTTCCTGACGAGACGCACGCGATCGCACTCCTTGTCCGCTGTCTATATCGGTTGACTGAACCAGGAGTTCAAACCCGAATACCAGCAAAATCAGTAGTAAACCAATATAATAATGATGTTCATTCATTGTCATTTGTCCTTTGTCAGGCTTTGAGGACTATTTACAAGACTGAGTACAGAGCCGTTTCCTCTTGTCCAACTACTTAAGGCGATCGCGCCACTTATCCCCAATACCGCCAAGAGAATCACCACACCAACAATTCCCAAAACTCTTGGCGGTTGGTTCGGTGTCGCGGGGATAAATTCAAAGAAAGGAATTGATTCCAGATTAGTCAGTGATACATCTTGCAGATTTCCATCCAGTTGCTTTTCATCTAGATCGTATGTACTATTGAACGACTTGAGACGAGATAAGCGTGTTGGGGATTCAGTAGTAGGGTTGGGATAATGCATCATTAGTCTCCTTCTCTCAGATGAACCGTTTCGCGATCGCGTTCCGGGAATCAATAGCCGAATACATCCTGTCTATATTTTTGTTGTAATCGGAGAATATAGAGAGTAGTGGCTTTGTGTAGGGACATTCACAGATGTGCATTAGGATCTAGAGGATGATCGATTTAACTCAACATCCTCATTCAAACGGGTCGTTATTGGACTTTAAGACTGAAAACTTTGAGAACTCATCGACTTCTCATTGAGAGGTAGATATAGCGCTACGCGCCAGGGAATAGGCAATAGGGAATAGGGAATAGGTAAGGTAGAGTTTTGAGTTAACTTCCCCAGCTTCCCCAGCTTCCCCAGCTCCCCCAGCTTCCCCCGCTCCCCCAGCTTCCCCAGCTCCCCCAGCTTCCCCAGCTCCCCCAGCTTCCCCAGCTCCCCCAGCTCCCCCAGCTCCCCCATCTCCCCCATCTCCCCCAGCTTCCCCAGCTCCCCCAGCTTTTCCTATCTACTATGTTTGAGCGCAACTCGGTATTACTGACTTTCAGAGGGTACGGATTGAATCGGCGTCTCTGAACTGACTAGATTTTGAAACGTAGCGATAATTAAAGGTAAACCAATAGCCAGCGCCAGAATCAGCGCCATCCACTTCAACCAAATCGTCTTCGGGCGTCCTTTCGCCGGATAGCCGCAAATCATGCAAATTTCATCATTCGTGCTAGTTAGGGAACCACACACCTTACAGGGTTCTAACGCCATTGTTTTCCGGGAGGTCAAGCTATACTCATCATCCTCATCCTAAACCAGCACAGCCAATTGCAAATCAGCCCTGACTAACAAACCGTCTGATCAGCAAGCTGACTCCGGTTTGGCAGAAACCCCTTAACCCGCACGTCTCTCAACTTAAGTGGAGAAGGTGATTTGAAGGTGAAAAGTAGGTCTTTTTCAGGAACCGTGAGTAGCTAGATTTCATCCTAATGAAGGATGATTTTTGCTACAAGTTGAGCCTACCCTGGGAAACATTCACCATTATCTCTGGTCAATAAGCTGTTCGGCATTTAAACCTTAATATCAATAACGGCGAAAGCCTTGTAGTGCGAGCATCTTGCTCGCTACTAATACCCAATTTAAATGCATGACAGCTTACTCCCATTATTGTTTCGATAGATAGATTACATTATGGCTCAAACTCTTTACGTTAATCCCGCTACCGGAGACGATAGCGCGACGGGTGACCAATCTGCTCCCTTTAAAACCTTGTCCAAAGCCCTGCAACAAGCCCAAGCCGATACAACTATCCAACTGGCGGCGGGAACCTATAATGCGACGAGTGGCGAGATTTTCCCACTGCAAGTCCCATCCGGGGTTAAACTTGTCGGCAATGAACAGAATAAAGGCGATGGTATTGTAATTGAAGGGAATGGCGAGTATATTAGCCCCACGCTGGCTCAACAAAATATAACCTTTTTACTGGAAGATACAACAGAAGTGCGCGGTGTCACGGTGACGAATAAAGCCACACGCGGCACAGGGATTTGGATTGAATCGACTGATCCGACGATAACCAACTGTACCTTTACTGAATGCGATCGCGAAGGGGTTTTAGCTACCGGAACCGCTAAACCTAAGGTTGTTGAAAATGACTTTATTGATAACGGTGGCAATGGCATCTCGTTTACTAAAAAGGCTCAAGGAGAAATTAAAAATAATACTTGTAAAGGAGCCGGTTACGGTATTAGTATTGATGGCGAGGCGACGCCGCGAGTTGTCGATAATCTCATTACCGAAAACCGTTTCGGAGTGGGAATTTCTGTCGATGCTAAACCCATCCTGCGAAATAACACCATTGAAGATAATGAAGAATACGGTATTGCTGTAACCGGTAATGCTGAGCCTGATTTAGGCAAAAGCCAAGACGATCCGGGTAATAATATTTTTCGCAACAACGGCAAATTTGCGATTCTCAACTCCAGCAAAAATACCTTGGTTTCTTGGGGCAATGCGTTGACAAGTAATCAAGTGAGTGGAACAGTTCAAATTGAAGGTAGTATCAGCGATGGTGGCGGTGGAGATGATGGTGACGGTGATGATGGAGGTCAACCACCGGATAGCTTCTCCGATATTCAAAACCACTGGGCAAAACCCTTTATTCAAGGATTACTCGACAAAGGATTAATTAGTGGCTTTAAAGATGGTACATTTAAGCCCGATGACAAAATGACCCGCGCTCAATATGCGGCGTTATTAGTTAAAGCCTTCAACCCTTCAGCGACACGGGATGGGATAAATTTCACCGATGTTGCTGATGATTTCTGGGCAAAGGATGTGATTCAAGAGGCTTATCGCGGCGAATTCCTATCGGGTTTTCCGGACAATAGCTTTAAACCCAATGATAATGTGCAACGGGCGCAAGTGATTGTGTCTTTAGTGAATGGATTGGGGTTATCAGCAAGCGATGGAACGGTGTTGAGTACCTATAGCGATCGCGCCGCTATCCCCGATTATGCCAAAGATGAAGTCAACACGGCGACGAAGAAAGAAATCGTGGTGAGTTATCCGGATACCAAACAACTTGATCCGACCAAAGATGCTACCCGCGCTGAGGTAGCCGCTATGGTATATCAGGCGCTGGTTGATGGGAATCAGGTGAGTACAGTTAACTCAGACTATATTGTTAGCGCTACTCCCGATGATGAGCAACCTAAAACCTTCCCCGATATTCAAAAGCACTGGGCAAAACCGTTTATTGAAGGATTACTCGACAAAGGCTTAATTAGCGGGTTTGGCGATGGTACATTTAAACCCAATGACAAAATGACCCGCGCCCAATATGCAGCGTTATTGGTTAAAGCCTTTGACCCTGAACCTAAACGGGAAGCCAAGAACTTCCTGGATGTTAGTGATAAGTCTTGGGCAAAGGATGCGATTCAAAAAGCATATCGCGGTGGATTTCTGTCTGGTTATCCCGGTGATATGTTCCGCCAAGGAGATAATGTTGAACGGGTTCAGGTTGTGGTGTCTTTGGTGAATGGATTAGAATTATCAGAATCCGATGATAATGCCTTAGATTTTTACGAGGATAGCGATGATATTCCGGAGTATGGTAAGGAGGAAGTTGCCACAGCCACGAAAAAACAAATTGTGGTGAATCATCCTGATGTCAAAAAACTCGATCCAACCAAAGCGGCTACTCGTGGTGAGGTAGCGGCTATGGTGTATCAGGCATTAGTGGATGAGAATAAAGTGAGTGCGATTGATTCGGATTACATTGTGTCCGCTTAAAGGGGGAACGTATTAACCCATCATTTATGTAGAGACGTTGCATGCAACGTCTCTACAATGGTGCCGAACGTCCTCTAATAGTGGTGGGTTACGGCGGATATTTCATTAAATAGTTATTGTCCTGATAAAAACACCGCCTAACCCACCCTACGAAAACTTATTTTTTGAGCCGTGATTGTTTAAAGTTAAGAGAGTTCTAAGTTAAAACGCTGGATTCGCATTGACTGGGAGTCGGGGAGACAAGCTAACCTGGAAGGAAGAGATACCTGTAGTTCTTCTGTTAACGTTTGACAAATTCATGCCACAGTCTTATTTTGATTCGGATCAAAACGGTCACAAGTCCTTTGAATTACCCGGTGCTAGACCCCACTACAACCCCGATCGCCCGGGACAAGTGAATCATATTTTCCTAGATTTGGTCTTGGATATCCCCAAGCAGCGCTTAGAAGGGAGTTGTACCATTACCCTAACGCCAGTGCGGAATGATATCCATCAGTTTGTCCTGGATGCGGTGAACCTGACGATTGAATCAGTGCAGATTGATGGGGAATCCCAACCCTTTGACTGTGACGGGGAACAACTACAGATCCAGGTTCTCAACCCGACTGAAGCGGGGAAAGAGGTAAAAATCGCGATCGCGTATCATGTTGAACAGCCACAACGGGGTATCTATTTCATTACTCCTAGCCAAGATTATCCCAACAAACCCACCCAGGTGTGGACACAGGGAGAAGATGAAGACTCCCGCTTCTGGTTCCCCTGTTTCGATTATCCGGGTCAATTAGCGAGTTCGGAACTGCGCGTCACGGTTCCTAAACCTTTGATCGCCATATCCAACGGGGAACTGATCGGAACTCAAGAAGAGGGCGATCGCACAACCTATCATTGGTTACAAAACCACGTTCATCCGACCTATTTAATGACCCTAGCAGTAGGTGACTTTGCCGAAATTCGCGATGAATGGCAAGGAAAACCTGTTACCTATTATGTAGAAAAAGGGCGGGAAGAGGATGCGCGGCGCAGTATGGGTAAGACGCCCCAGATGATGGAATTCTATAGTCATGTCTTTGGCTATCCCTATCCTTATCCTAAATACGCCCAAGTTTGTGTTGATGACTTTATCTTTGGGGGGATGGAAAACACCTCCACCACCCTACTTACCGATCGCTGCTTACTCGATGAACGGGCGGCGCTTGATAGTATGCGTACCGAAAGCTTAGTCGCCCACGAATTGGCACATCAATGGTTTGGTGACTTGGTGGTGATTAAGCATTGGTCCCATGCTTGGATTAAGGAAGGAATGGCGTCCTATACGGAGGTTTTGTGGACTGAACAGGAGTATGGTAAAGATGATGCGGCGTATTATCTACTTAATGAAGCCCGCAGCTACATCCAGGAAGACACGTCCCGCTATCGCCGTCCCATTGTTACTCACATCTACCGAGAAGCGATTGAATTGTATGACCGCCACCTTTATGAAAAAGGGGCTTGTGTTTATCATATAATTCGAGCCGAATTGGGGGATGAGTTATTCTGGAAAACCATCCAAACCTTTGTCCAAGATAATGCTCATAATACTGTAGAAACGGTTGACCTATTACGGGCAATTGAAAAAGCCACAGGTCGAAATCTGCTGTTTCTGTTTGATCAATATGTCTTCCGAGGTGGTCATCCCGACTATAAAGTTAGCTACACCTGGGATGGGGACAGTCAGTTGGCAAAAGTGACTGTGATTCAAACCCAAGTGAAGGATAAGAAAAATGGCAGTAAAAACGAGCTATTTGACCTAAAAATTCCCATCGCCTTTGGTTACACTGATGCTGATTCCCCTCTGAAAACGTTTAAGGTTCGCATCCATGAACGGGAACAGAGTTTCTATTTCCCCTTGGAGAAAAAGCCCCAGTTTATTAGTTTTGATGCGGGGAACAATTACTTAAAAACGGTGACGCTGGAGTATCCTTTAGCCGAACTAAAAGCCCAGCTAAAGCATGATCCTGACCCCGTTTCCCGGATTTACGCCGCCCAAGCGTTAGTGAAGAAGGGAGGGTTAGACGTGGTTCAGGCGTTAGCCCAAGCCTTGACGGATGATCCCTTCTGGGGTGTGCGTGTCGAAGTCGCCAAACAATTAGCAAAAGTCAAACTGGATCAAGCCTCTGTTGCTTTAGTGGCTGGATTGCAGGATAAAGATGCGCGGGTACGGCGATCGGTGGTTGAAGCGTTGAGTAAGGTGAAAACGGTAGAAAGCTATGAAGCCTTAAACCATCTGTTAGAAGGGGGAGATGCGAGTTATTACGTGGAAGCATCGGCGGCGAAGGTGCTGGGTAAACTGGCGTCTGGGAGTATGAAAGATAAAGCAGAGGAAGTGCTGCAATTATTAACTACAATTCTCAATGAACGTGCGGGTTGGAATGAAGTCGTGCGTTCGGGTGCGATCGCGGGATTGAGTCAGATGAAGTCTTCACCCCAAGCGCTAGATGTAATTATGGAGTACACTAAGCTGGGTGTTCCTCAACCCTTACGACTGGCGTCAATTCGGGCTTTAGGAACCATTTCCACAGGTCAAACCCCGAATAAGCTAGAGGAGATATTAGAGGCGTTAGAGGCGTTATCGGGGGAATCGTTCTTCCTGACTCAAGTGGCGGTGGTTTCCGCATTATCTCAAATGGAGACTGTTAAGGCGATTGGGGTTTTGCGATCGCTATGTGATCAAACACCGGATGGGCGTGTGCGTCGTCGGGCGGAAGAAGCGATTCAAAAGGTGCAGAAACAGGTGGGTTCAGACAAAGCGATTAAACAGCTTCGCGAAGAACTCGATCAGATTAAGCAAGAGAATCAGGAACTTAAAAGCCGTCTAGAAAGCCTAGAAGCGAAGTCGTCTTGATTTGTCATTGGTCAAAACACTGATTTCACAGATTTATTGGAGAGATTGGGGTAGGGCGTGAGAGCTTATTAGCACTGATTTCACAGAAAAGTTGTGCGACTCAAACTGCCCTGCTTTATTGTCAACACTGAAATAGAAATTATTTTCCCAAAACTCTCCTAATGGGTTCATCTTATACCCAGAAACTGTAGGGGCGCATAGACGTGCGCCCTCTTATCTTGTCGCTGCATCGGGATAATTGAATGCTGAAAATTACCTAAATTGGACGATAACTGGAATGGATTGACCAAAGCGCGTTGGCGGAGCCTGTTCCGAAGAGAACGTATCGCATCCCCATTTGTGACGGGTTTTGATGCTTTAACTAGGGCTTGCTGAATTAATTTGGAAGCTACATTATACAAGGGTTTTCAGCCATTTTTCCACCCAGCAAGTGCAAGGTTTTTGGGGTTGGGTATTGAAAATGCTTGCATTTTCCTCGCTTAAATCCGAAAATTTTGCTGTAGCCAGTAGCTGAAACTGGTCCCTGTTCCCTGTTCCCTGTTCCCCGTTCCCTATCCCCACCACAAGACTTATTCAGCAGCCCCTAACTAATTCCGATACGTTGTTCAAGGTTAGGACAATTTGCGCTCTTATTGATGGGATAAGCTTCCACCCATGATTTCCGCCAATTGTTGTATTGAATCGGGATAAAAATCGACCCTATAGGCTGGCATATTTTCCCATTATGAAGTAAGTCTCCCACAAAACCACGGTATTTGTCAACACTGAAATAGAAATTATTTGAGCCATTCTAGGCTAATAGTTCATCAACGGCTATAGTGAAACCGAGTAAAACAGTTTGTGTACTCACCACTTCCCCAGAAGTAAATACCAATCTCTGGTTGTGAGTGGCGATAATAATCCAACGGCTTTCTGGAAAAACTAACCAAACTTCCTTACCCCCTGATTGTAAGTATTCTTGGGCTTTGAGAATCACATCTTCAGCTAAATCCGTGGGGGAAACGATTTCTGCACTCAGGGGAAAACTTCGGGGGAGGACTTTTGCATCACCATATTGGCTGACGAGTTCTGGGGGAAGATAGGCGACATCGGGACAACGCCCTTGTTTATTGGTGCGACAAGGAACATCTGTATATACTTTTCCTCCTTGTCCACTAGAGTCTTTATAACTTCTCCAATAAAAGTACAAGTTACCCTGAATTTCACTATGTTTGAGTGTCATGCCATTTTTTTCGATTAATTCTCCATTGACCCATTCTGTACTATTTGGGGGATTTTCCAACCAGTCGTCTAGGGAGATGGGTTGGGAATGAGTTGTGGGAGTTGTTGAGGTGATCATTGTTTAAAAGTTAGGGGTGAATTCGGTAATGTTTATAGGGTAACGCAGAGGGGCGCAGAGGGTAGCGCAGAGGTTCGCAGAGGGGTTATTTTGGCGTTTTGGGTGGGGTGCGATCGCGTTTATCTTTTTGGTTTAATTTATTTAATTGTTCGCGGGCAAAGCGTTGCACGTTGGGATCTGGATCATTCGCTATCCGGTTTCGTAATAATTTTGGTGTCTGGGGATGGTGAGGATATTGTTTTACAATGATCTCAAGTGCAGTTTTTCGAGGGTTATCTAACCACAAGCCTTCACAATAAATATCAAAGGTATCTTTAACAGCACAGTGACACAAAACATTAAATAAATTATTGTTATTTTCTTGATTACTTGCCAACTCCTTTATTGCCATTTTTCGCACTGTTGCATTGCTGTCTGACTGAGCGCAGGACTTTAAAAAAGCTAAAATTTCAGGGTTGTCCTTCCCACCACGAGCTAACTCTTGTATCGCTGTTTTTCTTGCTACTACATCTTTATCTGCTTTAGCCTTTATCTTGAGAATAAAAATCTTAATATTTGAGTCGTTTCCCCAAACCAGATCTAATTCTCTTATAGCAATTTTTCGCATATTTTCATCAGTATTTGACAAGGCGTATCTTTTGATAAATATTAGTGTTTCAGGATCATTTTTTCCGCAATAAGCTAACTCTTGTATTGCTGTTTTTTTCACTGCTACATCGCTATCTGACTGAGCGCGAGATTTTAAAAAAGTTAAAATATCAGGGTTATCCTTCCCGCAACGAGCCAACTCTTGTATTGCCGTTTCTCTCACTGTTGCATCGCTATCTGACTGAGCGCGAAATTTTAAAAAAGTTAAAATATTAGGGTTATCCTTCCCACCACGAGCCAACTCTTGTATTGCCATTTTTTTCTCAGCTACATCCCTATCTGCTACAGCCTTTATCTTGAGAATAAAAATCCTGATATTTGGGTCATTTCCCCAATTAATATTTAATTCCTCTAGAGCAATTTTTCGCATATTTTTATCAGTATCTGACAAGGCGCAATTCTTGACAAAAGTTAATATTTTAGGATCATCTTTTCCGCCACGAGCTAACTCTTGCATGGCGGTTTGTCGCACTGTTACATTTCTATCTGACTGAGCGCGATATTTTAAAAAAGTTAAAACATTAGGGTCATCCTTACTGCCATGAGCCAACTCTTGTATTGCCGCTTTTCGCACGATTGCATCACAATCTGACTCAGCTTGTATTTTGAGAATAAAATTATTAATATTTGGGTCTTTTTTCCAGTAAACTGCCAATTCTTGTAGAGCCGTTTGTTTTATTAAAGTATCGCTATTTGACTGGGCGCATGACTTCAGAAAAATTAAGGTATCAAGGTTATTCTTCCAACCATGAGCCAACTCTTGTAGAGCAAATTTTCGCACAGCTGCGTCGCTATCTGACTGGGCGCAGGCTTTGAGAAATGTTGAGGTATCAAGGTTATTCTTCCAACCATGAGCCAACTCTTTTAGAGCAAATTTTCGCACAGCTGCATCGCTATCTGACTGGGCGCAGGCTTTGAGAAACGTTGCGGTATTTGAGTCATTTTTCCAGTCATGGACTAACTTTTGTAGAGATAGTTTTCGCACGATTGCATCACCATGAGACTGAGCAAATGCTTTGAGAAAAGTTAAAGGCTCAAAATTATCATTGCCACCACGAGCTAATTCAGATAAACGCCAATTTTGAACTAACTCTTTCAACACTATCTCTCTCACCCTGGAAGATTTATCGGAATAGACGCAATATTTAAGCCAAGGTAAGGTAGCAGGATGCTCTTTCCAGCCCTTAACTATCTCTTTTAAGATAGCCAGTCGCACATCCGAATTCTTATGAGACTGAGCGCAATGTCTTAAAAGTCGAAATGTATCAGGATGCTCTTTCCAACCCTTAATGATTTCCTGTAGAATAACTTGGCGTACTGAAAGAACATCATTTTGAGCCAGACGAGATACCAACCAAGGTAAAGTTTTGCTGTCCTCTTTCCATGTTGATGCAATCGTTGCTACGGCTTGAATCCTAATGTCAGTGATTAAGCTAAATTGTTTTTGATTAAGTTGTTTGTAATCTCCCCACTGGCTTAATTTTTTGAGCAGGTTCAGGAGTTGATTCGCCGTTTGGCTAATCTGGGAACGACTCCTGACTTCTGTCAGACATTTAGCCGCTAAAAATAAATTATTAAACTTAGCTGCTTTCCCATTCTGCCTAATTAAATAATCAATAATTTCCCCAACAAACTGCTCATCAATCATCGCCGCAATTAACCGCAGTACCTCATGCCAACTCTCCTCCTGCCAATGCTTGCCAAATACCTCTATCTTAAGTTCGTCTATCGAAAGCGTCTGTTTCTCTTTAAACTGCCAGACAAACTCCCACGCACAGAAAAACTCCAGAAACGTGCGATGGACAAATGAATAACAATCGGCACCAGAGAAACATAAAATAAAATTCCGTTCCCGTAATTGCTTAATAATTAACCGAGAAACGGTTCGCGGTTTTTCCACTTCTTGCAGTGTCTCTAAATACCCCGCTAAAATCCGTTCCAACTCATCCACAGTAATTAAATTCCCAGCTAACCCTTGGGGTGCAGCTTGCATTTTATACGCCACCCGCCGCAACATCGCCTGTTTTTCTTTCCGCGTAATCGTGTCTGGGGACAGTTTTTCATTGGGGGGTAATCCTTTCTCAATATCCCATTCATGGAGGAGAACCCGCGACGCTTCGTCATAAAGTTCTGCCCTTTCTCGTGGCAATTCTCGATTACGATTTAAAATTGCCATCATGGTTAACAATAAGGGATTTCCAGCTAATTCCCGAATCGCGGGGGACTCATTAATTGCCCGTTGTAAACGGTTTTGCAGTCGGGGTTTATCCGGTTGATTACCAAAGGCTAAATCATGCCATTTCTGCACAAATGCCTGTATTTGTTCGGCTTCAAAGTCTTGTAAGGTAAAATGATGAAACTGGGCATCTCGTAATCGTTGGGCTTTATACCCAATAATCCGAGAGGTTACCATTACTCGAACGTTTGGATACTGATTCGTAAAGCGGATAATCTCAGTAATGAGTGTATCTCTAGCAACGGGATCAAATATCTCATCTAACCCATCAAATAAGACAAATGCATCTCCAGCTTCTAAGACTTCATCCAAGCGATGTTGATTCAGATGACAAATCGCCGCCGCCCCCTGATGAATAAACTCCAAGAAGGTTTTCGGTAACGTGCGATCGCGGGCATAATTCCGTAATTCTATCAGCAGGGGAATTGTTTTTGTCGGTTTCTCTGCCCAATCTAGCGCCACATATTGGGCTAACGTGGATTTCCCGGAACCTGGATCACCTAAAATAACGATGTAGGGGGAATTGGGTTGATGGAGAATATCTAATACGGAACGAATTGGCTGTCGATAGTAGGTTTCCCGATACTGTTCCAATTCTTCTGGGGAAATCTGTTCATCTAGCTGATTCGCATCTTGTAACCGTTTCAGATAATCTCTAGGAATATCATAAAGCGGCATGGCTTCCCGTGCGGTTTGAGGGACAAATACCTGCCATAATCGCATGGGGTATTTGTAGCTACCGGGATCTAAGGTTTCTAGTTTGAGATAACCATAGAATTCTTTTAAACTTTCCCGATACTGGCGTAAGTCAAAATCTGGGATAATCCCCGCGATCGCGTCGCTATTGTCTCGAATGGCTTCTAAGTTCTGGGAATCGAGAATTATTCGCAATTCATCAGACTCTCGACAGATTGCTTTCACTCGTCTGAGATACTGCTGAGTAATCGCTTGCCAATCAAATTCCGCTGGTAATGGCTGCAATTGCAAGGTTTCCCAGGTTTGGGCGAAGGTATACCCATCCAGAGAACGACACCCCTCAGCAAAAGCCTGACTTAACTCTTGCTTAACCGCCTTGTTGTGAATAAATGTCTTTAACGCCCCCTGATAGGGTTTCAATTCATCTTGACTCAACCCCCAGGTTTCCAACTCTTCCTGTACCAATTGCAAGAATTCCTTTAGGGCTTTACCCACGGCTTTCACCAGAGGTTCTTTGTTGAAGCGTTCCGGTAAGGCTTTAATGCGATCTTTGAAGAAATCTTTTGTATAATCCTCTAAGGTTCCCCTCGCCAACTCCTTGAGGACATCCCCAAAGACGAACCCAACCGCATTGGCAACCCCCCAAACAACGAGCGCATCCATCCGACACTATCCAACGACTCATCTCTATTTTTCTACTATAGTCGCAAGTGGGTCAATGACAATCAAAGCCGTTAACTTTTATGTGCCTACCTACTTAGTCAGTAAGGCGTAGCGAAGGCAACCGAGGGTATCCAAATGGATTATAATAATTGAAGGACTTAAATGAATCAAAACTCCTAGTCATGTTCAGTACAACAGTCACCGATACCGGACAAATTACGATTCCTCAAGAAATTCAGGACTACCTTAAACTCAGTAGTGGCAGTAAAATTGATTTTGTTATTGATGAAGACGGTCACGTTAAACTGATTCCTCTTAATGTTTCTGTAAAAGAATTATCCGGGTTTTTACACCGAACGGGGATCAGGAAATCTACCCTAGAAGAAATGGAATTTGCCATCTCTGAGGGAGCAAATGATTGGACTTGATACAAACATTCTAGTTCGCTACCTTACCCAAGATGACGAACAGCAGTGGCAACAAGCCGTCACACTGATTCAACAAAACCAGCCCTGCTTCATTGCCAATATTGTCCTTTGCGAGTTGGTTTGGGTTCTCAAAGGAGGCAACTACAGGTTCCATAAAGATGAAATTATCAATACCCTAGAAGCAATGTTACATAGTTCGGCTTTTTAATTTGAAAACCGTTCTACTGTTTATCAAGCCTTAAAGCGATATAAAAAAGGTAGCGCTGACTTTTCGGATTATTTAATCGGAGCGATTGACCATCAAGCGGGTTGTACTCAAACAGTTAGTTTCGATGGCAAGCTGAAGAACGAAAAAGGATTTCGTTGTCTGGAATAGTGTTCCAACCCAATCAACGACTAGAGCGTCGCTCGATAAAAAACGATCGCAATCGCCTCTCAACGCGATCACTATTCTATTCTCCCAGAAAGGCGGTACCAACCAATCCCACATCGGCTAGGAACACCCAAATAGCTACTGAAAGCTTTATATGGTAATGGTTTCAGCCGAATTGCTTTACGTCAGCTTCTCGACTCTCCCCACTTCCTCTCAGCGCTGTTGTGGTCTGGACTAAGTAGGATCACTTAGAATATACTTAACAAAATGATAAAAAAATAAATAAACTTTTCTAGTTTGTTACGTAAGAGGCAATAAATCGCTGTGAGTCAGCATTACATTGAAGTTGATTATCTTGAAGCCGAGCAGATTCAACCCCGACGGCGCTATGATCCAGACGCGATCGCAGCTAAATACCGCTATCGCCCTTGGGTGGTTCTCTGGCGGGCGTTAAGGATTATCTGGAACTTTGTTCAGTTTATTCTGGGTCTCAAGTGGGACGAGTGGCGTAACCAAGTTGAGCGGAATCGGTTTAAACGTGCGGCTCAACTGCGACACATTCTGACTCGCCTTGGTCCGACGTTTATTAAAGTTGGACAAGCTTTATCCACGCGCCCGGATTTAGTTCGCAAAGATTTCTTAGAGGAACTGATTAAGCTACAAGACCAACTCCCACCCTTTGACAATAAAACCGCCTTCGCGATTATTGAGTCAGAGTTAGAGCGTCCGGTGAGTGAAGTCTATCGCCAAATTTCCCCTGATCCAATCGCGGCGGCGAGTCTCGGTCAAGTCTATCATGCTTATCTCTATACCGGGGAAGAGGTGGCGGTTAAGGTACAGCGCCCTAACCTACTCAAATACCTAACTCTGGATCTCTATTTAATGCGGAAGTCAGCCGGCTGGTTATCCCGATGGCTTCCCCTGAATCTGGGTCATGATCTGGCATTAATTGTAGATGAATTTGGCATTAAGTTGTTTGAAGAAATCGATTATGTCAACGAAGGTCGTCATGCGGAACTCTTTGCTAGTAACTTTCGTGATGACCCCAGTGTCAAAGTACCGACCATTTATTGGAGGTACAGTAACCACCGGGTCTTAACCTTAGAGTGGATTAATGGGTGTAAGTTAACCGATACTAAAAGTCTTTGTACGGCTGGACTTGATGCTAACCAAGTGATTCAAACTGGCGTTATAGCGGGTTTGCGTCAACTCTTAGAACACGGCTTTTTCCACGCTGATCCCCATCCCGGTAACTTGTTTGCTATGCCCGATGGTCGCATGGCTTATATTGACTTTGGCATGATGGATCAATTGGAGGAAGGAACCAAAGAAACTATCGTCAGCGCGGTTATTGATTTAATCAATAAAGATTATTCTGAATTAGCGAAAAAGTTTGTCATCCTCGGCTTTTTAACTCCAGATACAGACATCACACCAATTATTCCCGCCTTAGAACGAGTGTTGGGAGAAGCCGTAGGTCAAAGTGTACGCGACTTTAATTTTAAAACAATTACGGATAGTTTTTCCGAGTTAATGTTTGAGTATCCGTTCCGAGTGCCCGCCAAGTTTGCCCTGATTATTCGGTCTTTGGTGACTCAGGAAGGGTTGGCATTAACCCTGAATCCAGATTTCAAAATTGTTGAAGTATCTTATCCTTACGTCGCCAAACGTCTACTCAAAGGTGAATCCCCAGCTATGCGGCGGCGGTTGATTGAGGTGTTGTTCAAGGATGGTAGGTTCCAATGGCAACGGTTAGAGAATATGATTGCGATCGCGCGATCGGATGATAACTTTGATTTACTCCCCACAGCGCAACTAGGATTGCAATATCTGTTATCTGAAGAAGGACAATTTTTGCGGCGTCAAGTATTGTTGGCGTTGACGGAAGATGACCGATTGCACACTGAAGAAGTACAACGCCTCTGGAATTTGGTCAAAGATGACTTGAAGCCAGGACGATTATTTAATGTGGCGTTAAATTCTTTGGGTACTATGTCAACGGAGCAAATTGCGGCAATTTTACCCTTGACGGCGATGATTGGAGAAAATAATTGAATAGTAGGTAGGGTGTAGGGTGTAGGGTGTGGGGTGTAGGAAAGAATTGAACTGCTTTATCATCCACTCCGCGCAGCAGCGATTTTAATCACCGTGGCAAAAAGGGGGTTGTACCCGCATTTGGAACCCCCTTTATACCTTGGCTACTTTTTCCTTAGAACCTTCTGCCTTCTGCCTTATCTAGAGTTAAGCCATGATCACAGAAGTTCGAGGATGATTGTGTCAGAAAGCGGACTCGTGGTGCCATCTAAATATTTCACCACAGCAACAATATAGTTGAGTCCTCCTTCTGGATCAGATTTGGTCAAGGTGACAGGAATGTCCACAGTTCCAGTCCCGTCAAGGGTAGCGGACTGCTCAGTAATAGCGATAATACTGTTTGCCTCAAATGGGTCTACATCAAATGCATTGCCATCGCCATTCTCAGTAAACAATGCCGCCTCTGTAACCAGCAACATAACCTCAGCACCCGCAGGACCTGTAACCTGGATGGTCTGATTTTCATTGGACACCTTGGCTCGTGTCGAGGACAGTCCTACGGCTGAAATCGTAGGTTGACCGGGCAAGTCCGATTGGAGTGTAACCTGAGACCCATCGACACTATTGGGAATCCGATAGGTATCTCCGACCAACGTTGAGCCATCATCAAAGTCGGTTCGCACTTGAGTCCCCGTTAACTCCAGTCCAGAAACGTCAGCCGAATCGCTTGGTCCGGGTTGTGGCAACCCCTTAATGCTAGTCGGGTCAACATCAATGGAGAAGGTTAATGTTTCTGTCGGATCAAAGTCATTGAATAGGATTTCCAAGGCATCAAAACCACCGTCATGGGAACTGAGCAACGTGTGCGAAAGGTATCCCACGCCTGAGTCGCTATCTATCGTAAAGGCTTTGGCGGCTGCGTCGCCAGCAGTGCCATTGGGATCAAAGACTAAATCAGGCAGAATACTGGAACTCAAGTCAATCACAACCCGGTCAAGTTTCTCACCCGAAGTTGAGGTGTTGGTGATTTGGAAGGAACCGGAGCCAAAGGTACTACCGTTGATACTTGCAGCCGGGGGATCGATGGTAAATGTAGCCGATGCCGTAGTCGTTGGCAAGGCTTCATTGTCCAAAATCCGCAGTGTGGCTTCACCCTGCGCCCCAATCCTTGCCCATGAGCTAGGGCTATCAAGTAGCAGGTTGATGATCTCATCGCCTTCAACTTCCGTATCTTCGAGGATGGGAATCGACACCACTTTGGTTCCGGTTTCCCCATCAGCAAAGGATACGGTGATCGGAGCATTGGTGTAATCCACACCACTGGTGGCTGTGCCATCGGTTTGGCTTAGTGTCGCACTAACCGCACCAAAACTCACGCCAGTGCGGGTAACGCTGACCTGAGCCACAGCGGTGCCATCTTCATTAACCGTGAACTCCGTATCACCGAATGCCAAGGTGCTACTCAAGTAGACAAAGGCATCGGGTATGGTGGAGGTTGCGCCGTCATTGGTAACCACCACATCAAGTAGCCCACCCGTTGGGGCAGTTTGTTCAGGGATAATCCCCTGAATCCGATTGGCAGAGACAGAGGTGAGCATGGCGGTCTGACCACCAATTGTCACCGTGGTATTGGCAAGGTCAGGGTCGAAGTTTGCCCCACCAATCGTGAACGTCGCACCACCCACAGCCGGAGAGCGCCAGGGGAAGATATCATAGGCTGTCATATCGAAGACAGCCGCCAGATCATCGGGTAGGGAAACAGTAATTTGGTCGTCCGTGAAATCGATGCCCAGAATAGCGCCCCCAGGACCATGCAAAACATCGAGGGCAGTTGGCACATTGATGATCGTCTCTAAGGATTCAAAGGAGCCATCGGCAGCCAGAGCCGCGTTGTAGAGGGTGCCATTCCACTTCTGAGCCAATAGGTTGCCCTGCATCTCTCCTAAGAAGGTCGTGGCTCGGTATTCACTAATCCCATTGGTTGAGGAGGCTACCGTCCCTAACGGTGGGGTAAAGTCCCCTGTATCATTCGGACTGTACCAAACATACTGCCGAGGATCAAAACGACCCTGATTGCGATTGGCGTGTCCGTAGTAGTTCCCCTCAATCAACAGGTTAATTTCATCGGGTTGACCCGTGATCGACTTTTCGGTGTTAGCTCCAGTAGAAGCTGGACCAAACGCACTGCTGGCGTTTGCCCCATTATCGGTGCCGTAGAGTTTATCTTGAGTTGTCCAAACAATGTCAAAGGGATTTCGCTGCCCGCTGGCAAACACGGATACATCGACCCCAGAAACCACGTTGACGAGTTCTCCGTATACCTGGTCATTGGCATCAAAGCCACTGGGGGCGGTTTCTCCGGGAGTCAACTCATACTCAACCGTGCCATTGAAATTCGGGTCTGTGATGTTGGCTTTCAGAATCGCCCCCGATAACGGAGATTCCGGCAGACCACCAATGTTGTTGTCGGCGACTCCGGCATTGGTGTTTCCGCCAACGGCGATGAGCAAGTCTCCATTATTATCAAATGTTAATCCGTTAATGCCGTGGTCGTGGTTAGAGACGGGTAGTCCTGTAATTAAAGGCGTTACCGTTGAAAAGTTGGGTCCTTCGAGGATGGAAACCTGACCATTGTAGGGTGAAAATTCAGTGACCGGTCCTTGACCCCCATTATGGGCAAAGAGTTCACTGTGGGCGACGTAGATTTTAGGGGACTCAGCCGGGTCATCAAAGGGATTAAAGGCGATTCCCAGAATATTGCTGTTGCTTAGACCAGCAATGCTGGAAACGGTCTGGGTATTGGTTACCTGATAGTTATCATCGAAGGTGTAGATTTCAATAGCGCCGGTAATCGCTCCCACATAGAGCCTGCCATCAGGTCCCCAGGTTGCCTGAGTGGGTCCGAATGGCGTGGCACCAGTTTGTTGTTCAGCCAGGAATTTAATTGGTGGTACTCCTTCAGCATAAACAAAGGTAACTTCATTGCTCATCCCATTGGGCGTTTCCACCTTTACGTTAACGATGTCGTTTAGGGTTCCAGGAGGTGTGGTAAACGTGATTTCCCCCTGATTCACTTGAATATCAGGTTCAGTGAACGTTGTATTGTTGCCCGCCGTAGTGTTGCTCCAGTGAACTGTGACTTGATCGGAGGCATCACCTTCCCAAAACGCAATGCCCTCGAGGGTGAGAATTTGACCCCCAAAGGTCGAGACACTGTTGTCGGTGGGGGGATTGATGAAGGGATCTAGACTGGTTTGGTCGTGAGTCAGACTGGTTCCTTGCAGGGGTGCGGGTGGGGCACCATCAATTGATGCTAGGACTTCGATGGGATTAACTTCCCCGGCTGCCCGAGCCACCCGAACTTCTAAGTCATAGGTTGTTGCTGCGGTTAGGGTTTCTGTACCCGTGACCAGGTTGCCATTGATATAGATATCGCTATCAGTGCCACCATTAACGGTGAAATCATAATCACCTGCGGTGGTGGGGGCAAATTTTCCCTTGAATAGTACGGCTACATCTTGGTTGGAGTAGGGAGAACTGCCTAGGGTGCCAAAGGAACCACTTTCCTTCAGGTGCAAGGTGCCATCGAGTAAATCATTCGGATCTTGTGGCGTCAGGGGTCGGACTTCCTGAAACTCAGGGGCGGTGAGATTGTCTATATCGGCATCTAGATCGTAGGAGACTAATACGCCACCGACGGCGTTGATGGGAAATATATTCAGATCCACTGAATCGGTGAGATGATCGGGGGGTGAATTGCTATCTTCAATGGTCAAGGAGACGGTGTGGGCACCAACGCCCAAACTCGCCTGAATGTCTTCCCCTGTGCCTAAAACCGTTGCCCCGTTTTCCCAAGTCCAGCTGGTCAACACCTTACCGGGTTCATGGGTGTGGGATTCATTGCCCAACAAGGAGACCTGTTCGCTACCATTTCCGTTATAGTCAATGGCATACTCTGGAGCATCAATCACCACATGGAGAAAGGGATGACCCGCGTGAGTGTTTTCTTCCTTGACAACTTCGATGGATGAGATTTTCGGCTTCTCTACCACACCGACTAAATCGATATTGAGAACACCATCGGTCACGCCCACATTGTCGGAAATACTCAGTGCAGCATTGCCACCCACCTGAGCATAAATGTCGAGATCATCGGCGATTAAATTCCCCTCAGCGATGACATCAAATACCCGCAACCCTGCATCAGCCCAGTAAATTTCGGCAAAATCTAGGTTTACGGTATAAGTACCTTGTTCAGGGACGGGAATTTCGTAAGACAGGGTGTTGTTATGCCACCGCTCTGTTTGATACAGCGTGTCGTCAAAGGTATTACCGATATCCGTTGTCGCGGCAATGGCATTAGTACCACCCCCCACGAAGTAGGTATCGGCTTGCCAAAGGCGACTATCAACAGCGGTGTAGTCGGGTCCGCCGGAGTTGACGAGGGTGGGCGGGAGTGCTGTCCCGGCGACAGCAACATCAAAGCTGCCCAAAGTGCCACTGGCGACAACGTTACCACTGGCGTCGCTGACTTGGTTGGCTTCCAGAGCGATCGCGTAGGTGCCATCGTCTGTCCCATCCCAGTTTCCACCAGGGGCAGCAAATTTGTAAATGGCTTTCAAGGGAGAACCATTACTATCTGGCTGAATTGTCTCTAAGGTGGCTAACTGACTGAACCCATTCGGTCCGGTGACGAGAATATCGTTATTGTCCGGTGTGGTGGAATCGATGACTTGGTTATCGAAATAAGTGACGCTGAATTGATACTCGGTTCCACCCCGGTAGGTGACATCAGTCGCACTTAGGCTAGCAGTGGGTACGATGGTATCGGGGGTGGGAGTCGCTAAGATCTCAATGGCTGAGAGTTTGGCGTTATTGACCAGAGTATTCAAGTCCAGGTCAAGGACACCATCGGTGACAGTAACATTAGCTAGGGAGGTGGTTAAGGCGGTATTATTTGTCCCAGTCACCGAGAGGATGTCTAAATTATTCAGGAACGGATTCCCCTCAACCGCTACATCAAAAGCCCGTTGTCCTTCTTGATTAAAGTAAATTTCGGCAAAGTGTAGATTCACCGTATAGGTGCTGTCAACGACAGGAATGTCGTACCCGAAGGAGCTATGGTAGCGTTCTGTTTGATACAGGGTATCTTCTACCGTACCATCAATGGCAACATTGGTTGATGAGGTATTGCCGCTGGTGAAGTGGGTATCGGCTAACCAAAGGTTACCTTGAGTATCGGTATAGTCTCCTCCCCCCACATTGATCCGGATATCCGTTGGTTCTGGGGGAGCGGCGTTGACGTCAAAGGTTCCCAGAGAACCGCTGGACACTGCATTACCGCTGGTGTCTATAACCTGGTTAGCTTGCTGGGCGATGTCATAAGTGCCATTGTCCCCCGAATCCCAGGTGCCGCCTGGAGCGAGGAAGCTGTAAGTGGCGTTCATTGGGGTGCCATTACTGTCCAGCTTTACGTTATCCAGAGTGGCTAACTGACTAAACCCATTCGGTCCAGTGACGAGTAGGTCATTATTGTCCAATGTGGACAAATCAACGGCTTCGTTATCGGCGTAGGTGACGCTGAATTGGTAATTTGTTCCCCCCTCTTGGGTGACATCTGCCGCATTTAGGCTAGCGGTTGGAGCCAGGGTATCCGCACTGGGATTCGCTAATACCTCAATCGCCGAAATCTTGGCTTTGTCAGCCACACCAGCAAAATCAATATTCAGGATGCCATCGCTAACATTTACACCAGAAAGGGATGTGATTAAGGCTGTATTCTGCGCTCCAGTTACTGATATGATGTCTAAATTGTCATTGAGTAACTGACCCTCAACGGTGGCATCAAATACCCGTTGTCCGGCTAAATTGAAGAACGTTTCGGCAAAGTGTAGGTTTACCGCATAGGTGCCGTTGATGACGGGAATTTCGTACCCGAAGTTTTTCCGCCAGCGTTCCGTTTGATACAGGGTATCTTCCACCGTGCCATCAATGGCAGCACCCGTTGCAGAGGTATTGCCGTTGGTGAAATAAGTATCGGCTAACCAAAGGTTACCTTCACTATCGGTATAGTCTCCTCCCCCCGAATTAATCCGAACATCTGTGGGGGCTGGGGGAGTGGCGTTGACGTTAAAGGTGCCTAGAGAACCGGATGACACCGCATTACCGCTGGTGTCTATCACCTGGTTGGCTTGCTGGGCGATGTCATAAGTGCCATTGTCTCCCGAATCCCAAGTTCCCCCTGGAGCGAGGATGCTGTACATGGCGCTCATTGGGGTGCCATTACTGTCCAACTTCACGTTATCCAGAGTGGCTAACTGACTAAATCCGTTCGGTCCAGTGATGAGTAGGTCATTATTGTCCAATGTGGACAGATCAACGGTTTGGTTATCGGAGTAGATCACCTCAAATTGGTAATCCGTTCCCCCCTCTTGGGTGACATCTGCCCCATTCAGGTTAGCCGTTGGCAGGATAGTATCGGTACTGGGATTGGCTAATACTTCAATGGCGGAGATCTTCCCTTTGTCAACCACACCAGCCAAGTCGATATTCAGGATACCATCGCTAACGTTGACACCAGCAACAGATGTGATTAACGCTGTATTCTTGTTCCCGGTCGCATATACAATGTCTAAATTGTCGTTAAGTAACTGACCCTCAACGGTGGCATCAAATACCCGTTGTCCGGCTAAATTGAAGAAATTTTCGGCAAAGTGTAGGTTTACCGTATAGGTGCCATTATCGACGGGAATCTCATACCCGAAGGTGTTTTGGTAGCGTTCTGTTTGATAGAGAGTATCTTCCACCGTGCCAGTGATGGGAACATTGAATAAAGAGGTATTCCCAGCCGTAAAATAATCGTCCGCCTGCCAAAGATTTCCGGCACTATCGGTATAATCTCCTCCCCCAGCATTGATGCGTATTCCTGGGGTAGCCATTTGAGCGGCTGATGCTGTTGGCTGGTTAGCCGAAGCGGTTGCTAAGGTTAATTGATTGGTTTGGGCGACTGGCAAAAGTGGCTCGTCTGCCAAGGTTAAGGTGTTGGTTTGGGCGACTGGCAAGAGCGAGTCGTCACTTTTATCTTTCTTATTTCCTTTCTCTTGATCAGGAACAATTTCAATGCTGGAAAGTCGGGCGGCTTCAGCCTTGAGAGATTTGAAATTTAAGTCAAGAAACCCATCTTTGACCTTTACCTTAAATGTTTGGGTTAGGGCTGTATTGGTTTCTGGTTTATCTTTAACAGCTTGAAGCAGGGCTTCCGCTTCTTCAATTTCTAGTTTATTTTTAGATTTTCCTTTTTTGAGAAATCCTTTGATTTTGTCATTCTCTAATCCCTTAACCGCATCTTCTATTTCCAGCAGTTTGTTTTTGCCCAGATTGAGCTTATTTTTCTGCTTTGCATCTTTAACAATGCCATCAATTGTATCAATAGCCTTTTCCTTCTTCGCCTTGACTTCCTGGATCACATCGACTTCATCCAGGGCAACTTGTTGATTGGCTTTTACCTGAAACTCTCGTTGATCTGCTTCAAGAACATAGGGAGTTTCGACAAAACTTAACCTCACTTCATAGTCGCCATTGGGTAGAGCAAATAAATACTCAAACTCTTCTGCCTGACGCCCCGACTGAAACAGGACTGAATCCGTTGTCCCAGTAACTTTGGGTAATGTTTTAAAGGATTTCCCACTTTTTCCTCTAGTAAAGTTACTATCTGCCGCCCAAAGCTGACCTTGACTATCGAGATAGTTTTCTGAACCCCCAACGTTAACACGGACTATCCTGGCGTCGCCTGTAATTTCAGCGAGTTTGGAGGCAGAAAACAAACTTTTTAATTTATCTTTTTCTTTCTTTTCTTTTTCTTTTTCTTTATCTTTGTTCGACAGAGCATTTCCCTGTTCCGACTTTTTCGAGGAATTTGTCCCCGTCAACGAGTCGTCAAAGGTACCTACTAAGGTCACATTGTCTGGCGAGAGATCGGTGGATGAATCTAAAGCAGCATCCTCAATGGTGGAATCTGAAGGTATCAGGGTATTTACCACCAAGCCATCTGTCCATTCGCTGGCAGATAGGGCGGTGAGAGATGTCTCCAATTCATGACTAGATGTTGTCGATGCCGTGGAGTTTTCTGCCGTTTCATTTTCAGTTAATCCCAGATAGGCAGGCTCGGTTTCCGTATCGGTTCCTGAAAGCAAAAATGATTCAGTTGTAGTTTTGAAGTCCATGTTACACCCTGTTGTTTACAAGAAATACACCTCAAAAAAGCATTGATAATCGATTGAGTTGGCAATCGATGAGCATCTAGAGTCTAGCCAGAAAATAAATTTCCGTAACTTGAAACGAAAGCTTACTGGATAATTCCTTTGAACCCATTTTTACGGCAACTCAAATTTCCGCAATGGGTTTTATGCAAAACAATTATATTCGTTAGAATAGTTTATAATTCGTTAACACTCACCCGGCTGAAAGCGCGGGTGATTCTTCCGCCACAGGGAGTCGGAGTTTGACATCTTTCGGGATGGTAAGATCGGGAATTTCTTTGTAGGGGCGCAAGAATTTGCAAGGCTTGCGCCCAAGGTATAGTACCTCACCAGACCGGGAAACGCTGTAGTCTTACAGAAAAAGTCAACTATGTCAAGTTTCCTAAAAACTCCCAATCATTACATTTTCGCGATCGCGGAATTCTACAAAACTTAACACAGTACCGTTGACTTTTATCCGACTACTTATGCTGGCAAAAGACAAGAGATCGGTTTAAGGCTGGAGGAAACTTCTGCTTAAAGCTAGTTTTTCTTTTGTTGTTTGGATTGTTGCTTCTTAAACAGGGCACCAAATCCTAGCGCCATCGTTGAACCCAGGATGGTCAGGGGTTCGGGAACCTTATTATAGGTAATATTATCAATTGCACCACTGCCAGGTAGGTCAATTTCAACACGGGTGACTTGGGCGGTAGTGAAACCATCAACAAAGATTGCCTGATTGTCTCCAGGACCGACAATACCATCAATCTCTTGGACTAAGTTCGCTCCGTTAAATAAAGACACCTTCGTAAACTCTTCTTCATCATCCAAGAGATTAAAGCCCTTAAAGATAACAGGCATATTAAAATCGAAAGTGATTACGCCACCAACCTGGGAATCGTTGGGTGTATCTGAATTGTTATCAAAACTAATGATCAGAGCCTTGCCAAACTGATTGCCAAAGTCCAAATCCGAATCAGCTGAGCAATCGACTCCTGGACCGCAGTCTGTGTCGAAGATCATCAAGTCACGAGGTTCCCCGGCATTCGGGAAATTTTGGTTGACGTTCCCCTGACTAAACACGCCAAGAGTAGCGTGCTCAGTCATCACCCCAGTGACAACATCGCCATGCTCGAATTCTTCAAAGTCGATGGTTTTCATCACAGCCGCCTGAGCTGGGTTGGCGTGGAGTGCAGTCAAACCAACTACAGCACCAGCCATCGCGATCGCAAACTTTAACTTGTGAGCCATAATTATCCTTTTGATTAAGTGGATACGAGTATTTACTTTACCTTTGCTTTATACTACCACCATAAAAAATTGAAGACTCAGCTATCCCTCAATCTTCATCAAAACTTTATGAATAGGGACTTGAGCTTCACACAATCTTTAAAAAACCCCCCTTGGCAATAAAGCTGAGGTTAAGAGGGCTGAGACAAAAACTGCGGCAAAAATGACTTGAAACCTAGACAGGGAAGGGGTTTTCCATTCCATAGGACTGGCTCCGTGAAAACGGGAAACCCTGACCAATAAAGGGTTTAAGGATGATTAAAGGTTATAAAGCCAGCCTTAAGCTGTCATGCATTTAAATTGGGTATTAGTAGCGAGCAAGATGCAAAGCCTGCGGCATGGCTTCGCTTAACGCACTACAAGGCTTTCGCCATTATTGATATTAAGGTTTAAATGCCGAACAGCTTACCTAATTGCTCAAATCTTTATGTTTGGCACCAAAGCGTTTCCATTGCGTCCAGCCGGATAACGCTAACAATCCGAATCCCAGCGCACTACTGGGTTCCGGGACAGATGTTGTCGGATCTGGACTGGAAATCTCTATACCGGCGTAGCTAAGTTCAACGCCTGATGTATTGGGCGAAAAATCGACGCTGTAACGAACCAACAAAGACTCGACTGGAAACATCAGGGTTTCACTATCAACCTCTCCAGTCATCGAGGCAAGTAAGTTGGTCGAGTTATTGCCATCAAAAATTTCCAATACCGTATTATTTAACGATAGATCAGGAATATCTAAGGCGACAGCGTTCATCTGCTCAGAGGTTTGAATCAGCCAAGAGCAAGTCGAATAGTTTTCGACAAAGGGAAATCCATGTTGGGAACTTAGAGAACCCGTTGCTCCGTTAAGGGTTTCTTCTCCTTGGCAGAACGTGGGTTTACCCTCTTCGGGTAACGTAATTCCGCTTAATTCCCGAGCAAAGGAAAGCTGACTCTCAGTAATGTTTACGGCAGAAATCCAGTTAGTGTCCATCAAGTTAGCGCCCATCAGATCAGCATCTTGGAGATCTGCTAAAAATAGGGTAGCTCCCATCAAGTCAGCATCCAATAGGTTCGCCTTATTCAGCAAAGCCTTGATTAGATTAGCACCAATCAAGTTTGCACCACTGAGATTAGTGCCAATCAGTTGAGCATCAATCAGTTTAGCACCACTCAGATTCGCCTCAGCTAAATTGGCACCACTTAAGTCAGCACCACTGAGGATAGCGCCACTTAGCTCAGTACCACTCAGATCCGCATCTCTCAGGTCACAAAATCGGCAATCATTCGTTTCTAGGAGCTGATCCAAATCCTTTTGGTTAAAGGCGTCAGCGGAATTAGGGGTCAGTAAAGTTAAGGTTAGTGCTATACCAACACTAACAGTACTGGTTGCTATGGTTTGCCTTGTTTTATTCACAAATGGCTTCCTCTAAATACTAGAATCCTATAACTATAAGAGATATTACAAGATTTTTTAACATAACTTCAACAAAGTATAATTTATTTTAATCCCAATATCCAGAACCCAGTTTCAGGTATAAGCACCGATGGCGAAAAATTCATCTTAGCTTTACAAAGACACTGCTTAATTTAAAGATTGAGTAAAGATAACCCGGTCGAGTAGCTGAGCAATCTGCTGGTTGACGGTGTTGAGATTGAAACGTTGACTAGCTTGACTCTGGGCTTGCCGAGCCATCGTTGCTGCTCGTTCAGGCTGATTACGACAGGTGGTGATAATTTGAGCCAGTTGCGGGGAATTATTTGGAGAGAATAACCATCCGGTTTTCTCGGCTTCAATGAGTTCAATAACACCGCCCCCTGCCGCCGCAACAATCGGGCGTTCACAGAGCATGGCTTCGACAATCACTCGCCCGAAAGGTTCTGGTGCTGTTGAGGTATGAGCGATTAAGTCACAGGCTTTCATTAGAGGGACGATATCTGAACGAAACCCTAAAAACTGAACTCGTTCTTTTAGTCCTAATTCGGCAACCTGTTGGTGTAAATGTTGGACATAGTTTTGTTCGCCGAATAGGGCATCACCCACTAAAATAGCACTTACCTCTGGGGAACATTGTGTCAAGGCTTCCAGTAAAATATGCTGTCCTTTCCAGGGAGACAAACGGCTGAAATGACCGACAATAAATTGCCCATCTAATCCGAGTTTTTTTCTGATGTGATTGGGGTCATTCGCCTGAGTTTTGTAAGAGTTGAGTTCAAAGCCGTTATAGACAACTTTCGTCAATTCTGAGCGTCCTCCCGCTGCAATAAATGCGGTTTGAGTGGCTTGGGAATTGGTAATAACCAACGATGCCAAGCGATTGGTTAAGGTTACAGCAATACGACGGTTAGTCAGGCTGAAGTGATCGGGAGAAAGAATATCATGGAGGTGATAAACTAAAGGACGATGGCTAAAAAGGCTGGCGAATGCACCAACAACTAGGGCTTTTTGGGTATTAGCGTAAATGAGTTGGTAATCGCGGGCTATTTGGGTAACCTTGATGATCAGTGGCACCAGAGAATTCATACTCTCTAAGCTTTGAAAAATTCCACTATCTTTTTTCACTCGAATGGGTTCAGTAGTGAGAACTTGGACAGGAATTTGCTGGTGTTCTAATAACTCCCTGAAGGTTCCGTCGGCAAATAAACCCACTAAACAGTGATGTCGATAAGGTTTTGCTAAATCTGTTAGGGAGAGTTCAGCTCCCCCTAATTTGCCACTCTGGTCTAAAAATAAGATTTTCATGATTTAGATGAGAAATATTTCTATTTTAAAGAGAGTCTCTGATTAGCTTAGTATTCCAAAAAATACAGTCTTTTTTGTGGGAACATAAAGGGTGAGAAAGCGCTATTAATTGCTGAATAGAAAAATCAGTTTTGCAATAATAGGGGTATTTAGGCATTCTAGAGGTATAGTCAAAAAATATAGACAGTCGATCTGAGCCTATAGGCACTTGACCCCGATGGAAAATGTGCGCTGAGTCAACGAATAGCACTGTACCCGATGAACCTGGACAAGATTTCCAGTAGTCTTGGGGGACAACTTGTTCCATACAAATAGAGAATAATTTTTACCATGCGATAGTCTTCTTTATTTTGTTAAGTTCAGTCGATCAATAATTTTGGCAGTCAGGATAAAAAGAAAACAACACTGTACTAAGTTTTGCAAACAAGGCTCAAACCCTTACAAATGACTTAGCTTGCTTCTCGATGAAAGCGAGTATGACAAATGACAAATGACGAATAACGATCTTCACCGTTCACGTTAATTATGTCCACCTACTTACAGCAGAACTTCACGCACCTGCTGGGCAATGTCATGCCAGTTAAAATTGTGGCAAGCATAGTTCTGACAAGCGGTTCGAGAAGGCATCGAGATGTCTCCGGTTAGTAATGCTTGTAATTTTTGAGCGATCGCGTCTTCATCGGCTGAGTCTGTGATTAGTTCAGGAGAGAACGGCGCTACGATTTCTGGCATTCCCCCCACAGGCGTACACAGAACTGGGGTACCCGATGCCAGAGATTCCAGTACAATTAAGCCAAATCCTTCCAGAGACTGACTGGGAATCACGGTCAAGTCAGCGGCTTGATAGGCGATGGGTAAAAGCTCATCGGGTAAAAACCCTAAGAATTTAACGTGGTTTTGCAGTCCTAATTCTGTGGCTTGTTTTTCCAAGGATTCTCGGAGGGTTCCTTTGCCCGCGATCGCTAACCACACATCGGGTATCTTGGATGTTATTTTAGCTAGGGCAGTTAAGAGGATATCAATTCCCATGCGCTGAACCAGGCGACGGGGAGTAAACAAAATCATCCGATCTGGATGCCAGTTGAAGTGTTCTCGCGCCTGTTGACGGGATAAATTGGCTTGAAATCGATGGGTATCAACACCACCGGGAATGATGTGAATTTTGTGCCAAGGAATCTGGTAGTATTGGTGCAAAATTGTACCAAAGGCGTGACTGAGGACAATGAAGCGATCGCACCGATTATAAACCCGCTGTTCCATCCACCGCTTGACGAATACCGCTAGATTGTTGCTACCTGCCAGATGACTCTCCATTGCCCAAGGACCGTGAAAGGTGAAGATAATTGGTACCTTTTCGGGGAAGATGGATAACAGAGGCAAACTGTAAAGAGCAAAATGTAAGTTAATTGCATCCGGGGGCGGCGCTTGTCGGTTTAAAAATTGGCGGCGAGTTGACCACAGCCTTTGCCACAAGGGACTATCAGGTTCAGCAAAGTTGGTTAGTTTTAGGGGTGAGTTGGCTGGAGTTGGTGGGAGTCCCACACCGCACAATTCCACTGTATCCTGTCCAGCAGCGAGGTTGTGGGTTAGTTCGTAGACATAGCGATCGAGTCCACCTGGCATTTTGGGTAACCAGCCATTACCGACGCAGAGAATGTAGGCAGATTTTGCCGTAGGGTTACTCATAGTAATTTGTGCCAGACTCCGAATCAGATTAGGTTCCATTTAACGTTTCAGCCATGTACTGACCCACCCCTGTTTCTGAACATTTAGATTTGACGTAGGGTGGGCAAGAGTTATAAACCTTTACAGCCTTATATTATTGTTCGTTGCTCTTGCCCACCACAGGGTTAAGCTGTTTATATTTGTTCCAATAGGTAGAATGTCATGAAAGCTTCATAAAGGGGAATCGCCGAGATTTAACGTTTCCGCAATATACTGACCCACAACTGTTTCTGAACATTTAGTTTGCCACCAGTTCAATGCTTCGTGATGTAACATCTGGATTAAGGATGGGTCGTTGGTCAGCTTTTCCAATACCGCCTCTAGCTCACTCCAATCTTGAATCTGAATCGTCGGCGCTCCATTATAAAACCATCGTGAAGGTAACGCTTCAGTGATGACAACACAACCATATCTAAGTGCCTCAAAGAAACGATAGGTTTCAAAAGACGTTCCTCTAGGAACCAAACATATTTTAGTATCCATCATTTTCTCCGAATAGCTGCTGGCATCTTGCTCCGTTGTGGCATGGAACCCCCGTGTAATTGACAATTCAAATTTTAAGTGTGGGTATTTATCCGTAAGAGACTCGATTACCGCAAGCATTTTTTGTCGAGACACAATTTTTGGATCTTTTAGCCAATATTTTAATGATTTTTTACTATACTTTTTTTGAGCTAAACTGCCAGCAAAAAATACAGTATAACACCGTTCATGGATATCTTTAATCGGCAACTTCAATTGTTTATAGTAACCGAGAGGGATATCATAAATCGGTGGAACCTTAGCCAGAGATGAAGGTAAATTTTTAATCACCTGAAACCCATAATTGAGCAAACCCGGTAAACGTGCTACCGAGATCAGCATAAATTGACCGAGGGTGAGAATATTGACGTAGGATGGGTTGAGCAAGGGATTACATCCTAGACTACGGCGCGTACCGTAGCATTTAAAGACAGCACGTACCTGATGAAAATAGCGGGGAATGCGACACCACTCATCCCCCTGGACAACAGCGACCACATTTTGTCCGTATGATGGCAGCTTAGAGATATCCCAGGTAAGGTAAAAGGTTAAACCCTGTACCTGCAACTTCTTCTCCATCGCCTGAAAGACCTTACCAAAATAAGCACACTCAGGCACGATATGGCAGTCTTCTTGCCAAGGATTCCAAGCAATGGGTTCTCGATTTTTGGAGCAGACATAGTACTGGTTAGAAATCATAATTTTACCAGGGATATCCCAGTTTAGACATTGTTGGTTCCATGATTTCCTTGATCTCTTGAAGTATGTTTGGATCTAATGAATCTTTCCACTTATTCGTTCGCGATGGGTCAGCAGTTGACCTGGCATAATTAATGATCGGCTCAGGAGAATCGAGTTCAGCAAAATTCGCAATTTCCTGAATTTTCTCCTGCGGCGAACTGACCAAGTCCTCATAGCGTATTTCTAGATAATTTTCTGGACGCAATTTTCTGCCTTCAGCAATCGCTATTTCCATTGTTTCAGACCACTGTTTTGCCAGCAATGCTTCACGGGAATATTGGGTAACCCATTCTTGCCATCCTGGGGGTTTTGCACCCCAGTAGTCTAATGGAATACCCAGCATTCTTTTGAGACGAGATGTGATCCGGGGCAGAAATACCGACCATTCCCAAACTGGGACTTCTTTGAGTCGAGAATAGGCTTCCTTCCAAGGGACACTCTTGGGGCGATTCAATTCTTTTTTCGTGGAATTAATTACGGAACGACCATCCCGGAGTACCATAATAATTTTGGCATCCGGGAAGACTGCCTGTATAAAAGAAATGCGTAGACAATTCCTAGGCGTCTTATCGCAAATTCGTTTTTTGTGATATTTTTCCAGGTATTCAGCGAATCTTTTTTGAATATAACCTTTAATTTTTGGATTTAGATCGTTTTCGGTGAGCTGATCATTTGTTTTATGGGTATTGCCCCACATCCAAATGTTACTAATTTCTGCCCAGCAAGCGAGGTCAGGATGTTGGTCGAAGGCTTTGCCTAACCACGTTGTTCCTGAACGGGGAGCGCCGAGAATAAAAATAGGTTTTTCAACTGACATTATCAACCTCCAGTTTAATTTTAAAATAAGCTTATTTCAATAAATTTATTTTATTTGGCGGCAAGGACTCTTTCAAGTTGATTTTACGTTGATGGTGGTGATACTGATGAGCGGCTAGACCGAGTCCTAAAAACCCCCAAAGTATTGTACCCGATACGCCCAGCATTGGCACATTGATCGGCAGTCTAACCACAGCGCTAACCACAACAGCACGAGCCGCAACAGCAAAGGGATCGAAACCCACTTCAGAACTTTGAAACAAACTAAAAATAAGTAAGCTCATTCCTCCCATATAAAAAATTGTGCCAATCCAACCCAACTGAAAAAGCATCACTAAAATCGAGTTATCCGTCGCTACGCCACCGATTCCCAAACCCACAACACTGCTCAGTGCATCTCCAAATACCATTTTAAAATAAGCCTGTCTGTTCTGAAAACTATTGTCATCTCCAAGGCTGGAAAAGGTTTCCAATCGCTCACTGATTTTTTCGGAGAAGGGTTCTAGCGTCGATAAAGGAATAACCAGAATTAGAATCGCCAAAAGGGTAATGATTAAACGGATGCGCTGCTTTGGCTTCAGAGAACTGATCAGCGTCAGTAATCCTGCCAGCCAACCCAACCAACTCGAACGGGCAAAGGTGAGCAATAAACCTGAATAACCAGCGACTGAAGCCAGCACCTTTAAAAATTTTTGTTGATGATTACTTAATAACAGTAGCAAACCTGCTGCCATCATCGCGGCAAAAGGTTCGGTAGAATTGAGTGTACTCCACACCCGGAATCCAAAAGGTTCAGGAGTGCCAGAAGTTGCCAACCCTGAATTAATCAACCAAAATCGATCCCACTCCGGTACGATCACATACTGTATGATTCCATACACTCCCATCACCAATACACCCCAGACAAAAACGCGCTGAATATTTTGGCGGTAATCGGGGTAATTGCGCCAATTCAAAAATAAGTGATATCCTAACAAGATTGGTGCTAGCCACTCCAACAAGGCGAGGCAAGCCGCAACGGGAGTCTTTGAAATAAATCCCACGCAAAAGCTATAGAATACACCGACACTTGAAAGAACAAAAGGTAAGCTACCTTGGCGATGGGTTTTGGGAAGATTTTGCCAAAGGGTTGTTAGAGTAATTAACGTAACCAGGAAAGGGGCTAACAGAATCGGGCTGGGATTGCTAAAGCCACTCCGATAATCGGCTAAGCGACGGACAAAAGGTGTCAAAAACCACATCCACCAACTAAAACCAATGTAAAGGACTGGATAGCGAAAATATAGGAACAAGCCGACGGCGAAAGCCCCCACTGGAAAAGCAAGGTTTAGTATCTTGCCAGCACCTGCTAGAATACACAGCGCACAGAAGAAGACAAGTGCTAAGATAGCTGTCCAAGCGGGCGCGGGTTGCAACTCCAGGCGAAAACTTGCAGGTAGTGGTCTATCGCTCACTGAATATCTCCCCAGTCAAAGCAGTTCAAGGTTTTGATTTAACGATGGTTCCAGTGAGTTAGGTCATGTCCAATCAGAGTACTGAGTTGTTCTACTTCTGAAAATACTCTACCTGCTCTGAAAATTGTTCTTATAGTTCTTTTATAAGCGCGAAATAAAGCCATGTTTTTTACTTGAGATATCTATCGGTTTTTCGATCAAATCATAACTAAATTGGTTAGGTTATTTGAATTTGGATATAAAAACGTCTGGGTGTTGATCCAGGTATTTACAAAGGGAGGTTGTTCCACATTTCGGTGCGCCGACAATAAAAAAATCTGGTTTGTTCATGAGTGATAAGGTGTATTGATTGATTTATTTTCTCAACTTCTTCAAACAGGCTCAATCTCTAGACATTCTTGCTCATCCTTGACTCTTTCCAGGTTGACCACCCTTGCCATCGTCCTTGTATAGACGCTAACCATTGTTGTCCGGCTAAAGAACCTTGACTGGGTAAAAATCGCAACCATTGCACAAAACCGGGATACTTGCGGGTTCCCACTAAAATTGCCCACACTATAAAAATAATCCGCTGTAAACGTGGTAAATGTTCTAACAACGCTAAGGTTTCATTATGGACAGCATTAGTTAAGGCAATGGGATTAAATTGATGGCGTTGGTCTTCGTCAAAACGCGGTGCTGGATAGTGATTGACGACAACATTGGGATCGTAAATTAACTTCCAGCCATTTCGTTTTAATGCCAAACAAAAGGGAATTTCAAAGTCTACCTGCGCTCCTGTACCACGCATTCTTTTTTCAAAGCGTAATGCTTTAATTGCACTCTGGCGAAAACTCATGTTAACTCCCTTAAAAACATCAACGTCTCGGGCGGTACCGATACCAAGATGATGATTGCCAATTAAGCGTCCAAACCATTGCAGGCGACCAACAATCTGCTTAGTTTCAGTCGTCCATAGTTCACCGTGGTAATAAATCATGTCGCGTCCCCCGACACCACCAATGCGCGGATCAGACAGAAAATGATGTTCAATTCGTGCCAACCAATCGGTATGGGGAGCCGCATCGTCATCGGTAAAGGCAATGATATCTCCCTGGGCAACATCCAAACCTGCATTCATTGCCGCCACCACTCCTGGCACTTTTACCTTTACAGTACGCAGTGGCAGAACGTTAGGGTCAAAGGTTTCAAAGAATTGCCAGGTTTCTGTATCTGTGTCACGAATAATCACCAAGACTTGATTGGCGGGTCGGGTTTGCTTTTGCAGCGCCTCCAGACAGCGTTTTAGGTCTGGCAGACGGCGATAGGTGGGTATGGTAACGGTGATAAGCATTACTATTTTTTAAATAGTTTGGTTGTGCTAAATACTAATAAAATAACTATTGATTTTAACCTAATGATTTAAGTAGTTTAACATAACGGTGTGCCATATTTGTCCAGCTATGTTGTTCAGCTTTACGGCGGGCAGCTTGACCCATTTGTTTTCTTTTTTCTGGCGTTATCGTCAGGATTTTTAGGGCTTGGATCAACGCCTGTGTATCATCCGGATCAGATAAAACGATGCCACAATCTGGAGTAACTATTTCTGCACCACCTGCTGTGGCGGCGGTAATCACCGGGAGTCCAGACGCCATAGCTTCGAGCAGCACCAGAGTGCAAGCTTCATATCGTGAGGGAAACACAAATAAATCCACAGCGTTCATGATTTCCGCAATATCGCTGCGATAGCCGAGAAAATGAACTCGTTGACTTAGATTCAGCTTTTGGGTGAGCTGAGGATAGGGACTTCCGGCTGTACTTCCAGCAACGGCTAGGTGTAACTCAGGAACTTCGACTAAGGCGTGCAGCACCGTATCTAAGTTTTTTCGAGGGGTGCGGATGTCTCCGGCAAAAAACGCCAGGATAACGCCTTCAGGAAGACCCAGTGGAGTGCGATCGCGTCGTGTGGGACGAAACTCTTGCAAATCAACCCCATTTAAAATCACCTGAATAGACTGGGGTGGGATTCCCATCTCTACCAGTTCCTGCTTAACCTTTTCCGAAACTGCCACAACTACTTTAGCTTGGACAAATGCCTGTTTTTCCCAGCCAGCATTCAGCTTCGTGTAAAGCCACTGATAGAACCCATAGGGATCACGCCGGATACGCCAAGTATGCACAGGCGATCGCAGCCAGGAACTGTGGACGAAATGCACGGCGTTAATATCTCCGGGACTACTGGTGATTGCACCATTAACTTTGACTACATCCAGTTCATCCCGGTGTTTGCTTAACCACTGAGCACTTCGCCAGGAAAAAACCAGATTTCGTAGCAATGCTGTGGGCAATTTCTGGACAGAGATATTAATCCACTGAACCTGACTATTTTGTTGCAAGTCGAGCGCAATCTGACTGGCGATGAGAGTGACGTGATGACCGAGACGGAGCGCTTCTTTGACTACTTCATAATTGACTCTGCCTTGACCATCGCCTTTATCCACACGATGAGTAACAATACCGAGCTTCATGATAGATTTGTCATTTGTTGATTGTTCATGGTTCATTGTTGATTGTTGATTGCTCCCTCAGCCATTACAGAACTATTCGCCTATTTCAGCCAAGCCGAAAGGTCTCGCTGTATAAGGGCTTGCAGCTTTTCAATATCTTCTCTATACACTTCGACCAACTCTTGTCGAATCTCAGGTAATAGAATAGGTTTAGCTCCTAAATTTTGTTTTTTGACCCTCTCGCGAATGGCAACACGTAATTTTTCCGAAAATAAAGGTTTCAATGCTAATTTTAGTGGATTATCTTTAGTAAACAAGTTCTGTAACCATCTTCGTTTAGGAATCCCTGATACATTTTCTCGCTTAAAGTCCGGAGTAAATGTATCGTCTATCGCTAAAAATCTATAGATATTTTGAACAACCGTCAAGCCATCTGATGATAGATCATCATACAAATATATCCTTATCTGTTCTGGAGCAAAACCATCCAAATATCGTTTAACCTGACTGGAATAAAACCCCACCTGTTTGTAGTGCCATCCGGGTCGAAACCCCGCTTGAATCCGCTTTCCTTCTTCTTGAAGAGCTTGCTGAAACGTCAGAGTTTCCACGCCATCTCGAAACTGATAAAGAAACGCCGAAAACGCTCGTTCTACTGGATTGCGAAGGATGGCAATGATTTTAGCATTGGGGATGTGGCTTTTGATCCGTTCCGGCGCTTTAGGAATATAAAGATACTCGGTAGACGCTTCCCCAATAGCGATTTCAGTTGAGACTCCTTGAAAAAGTTGACAATATTGTTCTAACGTCAAAGCCGTTCTTCGCCCATTATCTCTCACCCCGTTATTGTAAATACTATAAAGCTCTGGGGTGAAAAACCGGGGTTCTTTCACTGGACTCATATAAACTTGGGGATGCTGATTTAAGTAGGAATAGAGGGACGTCGTTCCCGCTTTGGCTGCACCAATAATCAGAAAATTAGGCATTGTCATCGTTCATAACCGGGTACAGTGAACACTGAGGTTTTGACTTAGCCCTATAAATAACCATAAAGCGCCAGTTCAGACTTAGCCACTTGTTCAGCGGCGGCAATTTCGGCGCGATCGCGTCGTTTATAGATGCTAATTGAGCTAGTTCTGGCTTGCTTAAATTTTTGGCGCAACTGATTATTTAGGCGACAACCAAAATGGGCAACAACGGCTTCTCCATAGTGAATTGGATCACGCGCTAAGTCTTCATATTTCAATAACAAGACCCGCTTACTGGCGATAATATCGGGACGAGAAAAGAACTCATAACAGCGGCGTACCATTTCTTTCCACATCCAAATCGCTCTTACGTAAGGTGTAGCCGCCAGAAATTCTGCTTCTAAACCTGGATCAACCCACCAGGGAACATAACGGTGATCATAGTTACGACCAAGAGGGACTTCGGCTGTCCGCAAGTGGGTTAACTTTTCATCCGTCAATACATCGTATTTTCGGATCAGCGAATCGGCACAATCTCGACCATCGCGGTAGATATGGACAATGCGACAATTGGGTAAAGCCTTGTAGGTAAATTCTGGGGCAAAACTGAGAAAAGGCTCTTTATAAATGATCCGTTCAATAACCCGTTTTCGTTGCAACGCCTGAATCAGTTCTGTTGTCCCCATTGACTGAGTTAGCCATCTGTGGATTGCCGAAACTCGTTCTTCGGAAATGGATTCCAGAAAATCGATCAAAGAGAACTCAAATCCAGTCAAAAGTGCTTGATAGGTTTCAGCACCGAGGTCACGATTGATCAGGTGGGGAATGACAATCGGCAGTAAATGCCCAGAAATACATTCTGAATGCGGTAAAGGTTTTAGAGAATCAAGTAAAAAAGTTGTTCCGGATCGGGGACAACCTAAAATGACATTATAGTCAATATCCATGACTGACGATGCTCCCTCTTTAAACATTTATTTTTTCCCGGACTTACGCACAAACGCCACATATAGTAGGGGAACGGCAATGTCCATCCGTGTCAACTTAAGGTGAAAACTTTCGCTGTAAGACTTTGAATTTCGTCGCCTTAATCTTAACCCCCCTTAATCCCCCCTTGCTAAGGGGGGAAATGTTCCCTTCCGGTTCCCTCCCCTTACCAAGGGGAGGGTTAGGGTGGGGTAGAGCCAAGGTAGGTTAAAAGACCACAATATCGGCAAAACTGATGTTGGCTTGGTTAGACAACGTTGCTAGCAAGATTTGGTCACTACCGCCAGCGCCATCGATATCAAAGAATAGATTACCTGTAGTTTGGTCATAAATAAAGCGATCCTCGCTATCTAATGCGGTTGTTCCCAGCACAAACTGTTCGGCGCTAAGGACACCCTTTACCAGATCACCACCCATTCTTTTACCCTTAACCTGAATTTCGTCATCTGCTACAGAGAAGTCAGTAATCGTGTCTACTCCATCCGTTGTTCGGAAAAAACGGAATCGATCAGACCCTTCGCCTCCTGTAAGCGTGTCATTGCCGAACCCACCAATAAGTAAGTCATTTCTAAGACCACCATTGAGAATATCATCGCTAAACCCGCCATTAAGATTATCATTGCCAGCATCACCATTAAGAATATCCTCACCACCACCGCCATAAAGCACGTCCCGCTTATCGCCGCCATTTAGGGTATCTTTACCAGAGGCTCCCTTGAGGATGTCCCTACCATTAAAGCCGTTGATAATATCATCATCATCGGTACCGTCAAGCGTATCATCATCAGCCGTACCATTTATTGTGTTATCTTCTAGAGCTGGGATAAACTCCAGATAATTAAGATTAAAATCCCCGTTGAGGATATCGACTCGTAATTGTTGAGAGCCAGCCGAAAGGTTAAGACCTTCGACACCTACATTTTGCCAGGTCTGCCAGTCACCCGTTTTGTCAAATTCAAAGGTTTCTGTTTGTCCATCAACTGTAACATTGAAACTGTGAATACCATCCTTGCCACTAGCGACACGAGCCACTAAATTGTATAGACCAGACTTGGGTACAGTGAAGTCATAGGTTAGCCATTCCCCGGCGTCAGTCCAGCCAACATTAAAACCTCCACCCACATCAGATGTGGCTTGAATATCCACCGGATCATTGCGATAAGCACCGCCAAAATTCTTTTTCGTGGTGTCATAATAACTGATACCTTGACCGCCAGTTACATAGTCTTCAGCTTCGATCCGAATAGACGTTTTGGTGAACGGGTTGATTGTCAGGTTAACTGTGGCGGTATCTGTACTCTGGAGATCATCAACCTGATACTCAAATTGATCAGTACCTGTGAAATCTACAGCCGGAGTATAGGTGATAAAATCGTCACTCAAATCATCAGGGGTATCGTTGTCATCAACTACAGCAGTACCGTTGGTGGGAGGGGTCACGATACTCAGCGAGAGTGCATCTGCCTCAGCATCGCTATCGTTACTCAACACATCGATATTGACCGGTGTATTTTCAGTAGTGGTTGCATCGTCATCTATGGCGATTGGAGCCGTATTTACGTTGCTGTTATCTGCTTCTAAAACTGTAATTAACTGATTCGCTGAGACGTTTTCCAGTTGTTGAACAATCCCACTGGGCCAATGAATTTCTAATAAATCTACTTGGGTATTCTCAGCCAGTCCAAAATGGATGCGCTGGTGATTTTGCGCCCACTTATGAATTCCTCCAGATTGTTCACGCAGTTGGGTAACGCCTCCAGACGTCACAAATACTCGTGCGCCAATTCCGTCTCGGTTGGAAACTGTGCCTTCTAGGTCAATTTGCAGCCAGTTATTGCCATTGCCTTGGTTGCGGAAAAGCTGGTGGGGACCATCATCACTATACAATGGCGTACCTTCCACAAAACCATTGGTAACGAATAAGTCGAGAAAACCATCGAGATCGTAGTCAGCCGTCGTTACCGCATCACCCAATCCCAAATTAGAACCGACTGCTCCCCCAGCATTTGACACCGGAAGAAATGTGCCATCTCCTTGATTCTCAAGCAGGATATTTTCTCGGTTTAAAGCTGACCCCGTGGCAACAAGATAGAGGTCTATATCCATATCGTTGTCAAAATCACCAGCCGTTACGCTGTTGCTAGGGCTATTGATAGTATTGATACCAGCTTCGCTACTAAAATCTACTAATCCTTGATCGGTATTAAGCAATAGTCGATCCGAGGGAAAAGAAGGATTAGGATCAAAACCCAAAGCTGTTAATTCAGAAATTGGCTGAGTCGCTTCAACCCGAATACCTTCTCGATTAATTGAGGTAAAGATTTGCCAACGCTGTAGGCTGGGGTCATAGCCAATATAAATTCCTTGATCAACACCAGGCTGATAAGGATAAACGCCGACTACATTGGGATCATCTGGAGATAAGGTGAATTCACTAAAGTTGTCAACCGGAGTGGGATTAAATCCGCTAGATCCGATAAAAATATTGTTAGCGGAAGCCAAGGCAAATTTAAAGGTGACATCTCCGGTTGTATTGAATTGGACACCTGTTGCATTACCATCTGATTCAAGAAATCCTCTAAACTCGTTAGAGTTAACTTGACCTACCTCTACATTTCTACCTCGGCGCGTAAAATAGAGATCTTGACGCAGATCGCCATTGAAGTCAGCCGACACAATATCGCTACCAGAGAGCAAATGTATACTTGATAATAAACTAGAGGTTATGTCGGGAAACGGTGTGGACGTTGTGTCAAAAATCGTTTTGTCTTGGGGCAATACAAGATCTAAAACACCATCTCCAGAGAGATCGGATAAAGTACCAAATTTTACAGTCTCTGATTCAAGTCCGGGGACAACAACCGAACCAACATTCTCAAAACCATTACTGGTTTGGCGAAAAACTGTTGTCGGGTCAAGACCATCTGATCTTGAGGTAGAGCCATGGAAAAGATCGAGCAAACCATCATTATCAAAGTCAAACCAAATAGGACCTTGTGCCTTGGCGCTGGCGTAAGCTAAACCTAATTCTGGCGCCTGATCTCTGAGTACACCTCCCTCATTAACAAACAATAAATTCGGTTCCGTTGTCGGTGAACCGACAAGCTGTAATAAATCCTGGTCTCCATCATTATCGAAATCTACCCATGTTGCTCCATGATGATCAGAGCTTAGTCCTGAACCTGCTGTTAATTCTTCTAGCAAGAAGACGGTAGAGGTAGCATCAGAAAAAGTGCCATCTTTCTGGTTTAGATATAAAATGCCAGGATGATTAAAGTGATTATTAACCCAGAGATCAGGAAAACTGTCTCCGTTGAAATCACCCCAAGCTGAACCATAGGTAAGTCCGGCATAAGATATTCCCGCTTCATCAGTGACCTCTTCAAAACCAAGCGTAGTCGTGGATGTTACGTTATCGTCTGTGGACGTTGTGCTACTCGTTTCCACATCCTGATTTGACGCCACTATTTCTATAAGTGACTGATTCAGGAGTAAATTTTGCTCGGCTGGGGCTTGATCTTGCTCAAACGAAGTTTCAGTATTCGTATCAAGCTTAGAATATAATAAATTACAAATTACACACATAATCCTGGGAACTTAATTGCTATTTATGGATTCATTTGTATGTTAACCCTTTAAAAAAAGCAAAATCAAGTAAATATTTAAACTTCATCAAAACTTCATATCAAGCCTTTTCGTCCACTCAACTACTTCATCCACTTAGCCAGATCTCGCCCCAGAATGGTCTGAAGCTGTATAATATCTGGTTTATACATATCGATTAATTTTTCTCGGATGTCAGGATCTAGAATTGTTTTTTTGCCCAGATTCTTCTGGGTAATACTCCGGTTAAGGCTGTGACGGAGTTTTTTAGGCAGTAAAGGCTTAAGCGCCGATTTAATCAGATTTTCTTTAGTCAGAATTGTTTGTAAAAGCTTATTTTTGGGAATCCCTGATACATTTTCTCTAGTTAATTCGGGCGTAAAGTCATCATCGACACCCAGGAACTGATAAATATCTTTAACCACAGCATTCGTGTCAGCTACCAAATCATCATACAGGTAAATCTTAATCTGTTCTCGTTCAAACGCGGCAAAATATTGCTTAATCCAATCGGCATAAAATCCTCGCTGCTTGTAATACCAAAGCGGCTGCCATTTCTCTTTGATTCTGCGTTCTTCTGCGTCCAGTCCCTCGGCAAAAGAAAGTGTCTCGTAACCATCCCGAACTAAATGCAGATAACTCGAAAAAGCTCGCTCGGCTGGATCACGAAGAATGGCGATTAATTTAACCTTAGGAATATAGTGCTTGATCCGGGCGATCGCCTTCTGACTGTGCAGGTATAATGTAGACGCTTCACCAATCGCTATCTCGTTGGTAACACCTTGAAATAGGCGGCAATAGTCCTCAATCTGAGTCACTGAACGACGATTGATTCCCTGTGCAAGACCTTGGAAATCAAGGGTCTCACCTTCTAAGGCAAAAAACCTCGGTTCCTTAATCGGACTCATATAAATCTGAGGATGCTGTTTTAAGTAGGAATAAAGCGAACTGGTTCCCGCTTTAGCCGCACCGATAATTAGAAAATTAGGCATTACCATTTCAATTCCCTCCTTAAGCTTTTTCAATAGTTAACAACTGGTCAATAGGCGGATTTTTAATTTCCTGGAACTCCCCGTCCGACCAAACTATCTTGATTGAGTTGACTTGAGGAGTTTGTCCTAACCCAAAGTACAACCGATAATGTCCCTGAGAAAAGTGCGATCCTTCCGCTTGACCAACAGCTTGAACTTGAACTCCGTCAGACGCAACCACTTCAACATGAGAACCAATAGCTTGGCGATTTTTAGGTGATCCAATGAGTTGAACTTGTAGCCAATGATTGGTTGCACCGATATTAGAATATAGCTTCACTTGCCAGAACGAGGGTAACGGGGATTGTGCAAATACTTTTTTGACAAACCGATTCAGGATAGAATCGTGATACCGTGTGGCTAAAAGTAAATCGCGATCGCCATCGTTATCGGCATCAAGCCAAGTGGCGCGGGACTCCAGTAATTCAGGGGATTTCACTTCTAGCATCTGAGTGGCTGTAAATTTGTGGTCTTGACCTTGGCGATATAACCCACCGGGTATTAAATGTAAATCGGTTAAACCGTCGTTATCGTAGTCTACCCAGTTAGCCGTCAACGCTTGAGTCGGGAGTCCAACTTGCTGGGGTTTAACCACTTCATACGTCCCGCGATTATTAATTAATAAGGCATTGGCGTTGGGTGAGGCAAAAAATACATCTAAATCCCCATCCGCATCATAGTCAGCAACCGTCAATTTATTGCTATCCTCAAATCTCTCGATCACACTTCCAGGATTTTCTCCAATTAACTGAGGGTTAAATTGCCCGGATTCATTGACATACAACCAAAACGCTTTTTCATCCACCCAAACTAAATCAATATCTCTATCTCTATCTGCATCTAACCAGGCAAAGATTCCCATGTTAGGAAAATCCAGATTGGTTGGGCTAGCTACGTTCACAAACGTACCCTCAGAATCCTGACGATAAAGCTGATTGGGAAACGTAGCTGTTTGACCAGCCGCTTGATAACATACCGTGTAAATATCGAGACGATTATCTGCATTAAAATCCACCCAAGCCGTCTGTAAAGCGGGACAGCCATGCTTAACAATTCCTGATTGATCTGTAATATCCTGAAACGTCGGGTTACCCTGATCAACTAATAATTCATCGCTGAACCTCTCCGGAATTTTATCCATTCTCCCCTTGAGACCCCCGCGCACGATGAAAACATCAACCATGCCTTCTGCATCATAGTCTGCCCAAGCCATGCCGTGACGGTCTCTTAAATATAAAGAGAATTCGGGGGACTTGGGATTGACAAATTGATTGCCAACAAAGACGCTCTCTAGAGGAAGTTCATTATCTAGATTATCTAGCTGGAACGTGATCGGCAGGCTAACGTTGTGAGGTGTAAAGACAAGTTTACTATCATTAGTTTCACTTTTAAATTCCAAGGTTGATACAATGGCTCCGGAAGCAAGTTTGTCTTCGGTGACGTTGACATCAAATTGCTTATTTTCTTTGACGGTTAGGGGAGAAGATAATTTAATTAGTCCTTGAATTGAGTTTTTGTTTTTATTGTTTTTTATAATTAAGCTTCTGTCTTTCCAGTAAATATAGATACCTGGCTTACTAATTTTAGGCTCAGTTCCCGAATATTCAAGACCCGGAAAATCGTGGTCTTGATCCAGTCGCAACGACGATAACCTATTTTGGGTAAATTCGCCATTGCCTTCACCCAGCAAGAGTAACTGACCATGATTATGATTAGACGTGAAGATATCTAAATTTTTGTCCGAATTAACATCAACGACGCCTAAGTCGAATAATCTAAACTCATGGGTGCGTAAAAGACTGGAAGTAAACCAGGTTTTATTTTCTGTAGAAAGATTTAATTGTTCATTGGCAGGTTGCCCAACGATATAGTTAATGCCAATCACTAAGATAGCCGTACAAATCGCTAAAGCTAATATACGAATAGTCAACAGTGGAGATTTAGTCTTTAAACGCTTAATCATTATTAGATGCATTTTTTAGTTCAGCACAAGAACTCATTTATGTTACCCAGTGAGAAAGGTCTCGTTGGATCAGATCCTGAAGCTTGAAAATATCTTCTTTGTAGAGTTTTATCAAGTCTTGGCGATCCTCTGGCGATAAAATAGGTTTCGCCCCTAAGTTTTGTTTATCAAACCTTTCAGCAATAGTTCGACGAAGCTGTTCCGAAAAAAGCGGTTTTAACGCCGACTTGATCGGGTTGTCTCGATTAAACAGAGAATACACTAGCCTACTTTTAGGAACACCCGATATATTTTTTCGACTTAAGTCAGGGGTAAATTTATCATCTACACCCAGAAATCTAAAAATATCTTGGACGACAGCCGTTGAGTTTGCCGCGAGTTCTTCATAAAGGTAGAGTTTGAGCTGCGATCGCTCAAATATATCAAAGTAACGCTTGAGTTGTTCATAATAGAATCCTTGTTGCTTGTAGTAAAAAAGAGGTGCCCATTTCCGCTGTATCCGGGTTGGCTCCTCCCTTAAAGCCTCGGCAAAGGAAAGGGTTTCATACCCTTCTCGAACTAAGTGAGCAAAACTGGAGAAAGCCCGATCAACAGGATGACGCAAGATGGCGATCAGCTTTACATTGGGGAGGTAGTGCTTTATCCGGGTTGCCGCTTTAGGACTGTACAGGTAGATGGGGGAGGCTTCACCGATCGCAATCTGATCAGATACCTCCTGAAACAGTTCGCTGTAGGCAGCAAGGCTGGTTCTAGACGTTCGATTGATCCCTTGATCCGGACCTTGAAAATCAAGGGGTTCCCCCTCTAAAGCAAAGAATTTGGGTTCCTTAACCGGACTCATATAAATTTGCGGGTGTTGTTGGAGATAGTAATAGAGTGAGCTGGTTCCCGCTTTAGCAGCACCGATAATCAAAAAATTAGGAAGTACCATAAAATCACCTGATCTCCTAGCCGACTTGCCCCAATTCATGCTGCATTTGGTGATAGTTCCAAAGCTTACCCCGATGTTCTAACAACTCCTGATATCCTCCCTGTTCAACAATCCGTCCCTGCTCAAGTACCACAACTTTATCCGCCCGCATAATCGTCGATAACCGATGGGCGATCGCAATCACGGTTCGTCCCACTGAAAGTTGCTCTAATGACTCCTGAATCAGACGTTCTGACACGGAGTCTAAAGCACTCGTAGCTTCATCCAGAATCAGAATATCCGGATTACGCAGCAGCGCTCGCGCGATCGCAATCCGTTGTCGTTGTCCCCCTGATAACCTCACTCCGCGATCGCCTAAGCGGGTGTCAAACCCTTGGGGCATTTCTTCGATAAACTCTAAGGCATTGGCTAAACGAGCCGCTTCCCGAATCGCTGTCTCATCAGCTGCTTCTGTGCCGTAAGCAATATTATTGCGAACCGATGTATTAAAAATAAACGTGTCCTGACTAACAATCGCCAGCCGACGACGTACAGAATGAATGTCAAAGTCCCGCAAATCGATGCCATCCAACAAAACGTTTCCGTGTGTTGGATCATAGAATCGGGGAATCAGATCCGCTAGGGTGGTTTTACCCGCACCCGACGCCCCCACTAACGCCGTCGTCTTTCCTCGTTCAATGGTTAGCGTAACGTTATGTAAGACAAGATTATCCGCCTCATACCCAAAATCGACACCGACAAACTCAATCCCTCGTTGTAAGCCTTTAAACTGAACTGTTCCATCTTCAAAATAGGGTTTATTGTCAGTTCTGAGTAACTCTTTAATATTATTCAGCGACCCTTGAAAATCACCGAGTTTGGCTCGAGTTCCATTGAATTGACGGACAATGGGCATCAGACGAAACAAAACGAATAAGAATGTCAAAAATGAAGCAGGTTGAAGCTGATTATTGGGAATAAACGTCGCAAAAGCAAACAGTAACATTCCGATAATAATCGTAATGGACATCCCCTCCGAAAGCGGTCCGACCAAATTACTCGCTTTCACGATTTTGGTCATCGTGTTGACAATGCCTGAGCTGGCATCATAAAAACGCCTGCGTTCAAAATCCTGGGTAGCAAAGGCGTGAACCGTGCGAATTCCACTGATAAATTCAACGGCTGTGGCGACAAACATTCCATTGGCTTTTGACCGTTCAAAGCTGGCTTCTCGTACCCGAGCGATCAATGTTGATACTCCAACAGAAAGTAGCGTAAACAACATCAAGGAAATGATCGTCAGTTGCCAGGATATCAACACCATTGAGATGATATAAGCGATGAGCGTTGACCCCCGAGTCAACAGAAAAGCCATCACCTCAAAAGACTGTTTAATTTGCTCAATTTCCGTCGTTAAACTATTGAGCAGTTCACCCGAACGAGTCTTAGAAAAATATCTCAGACTCAATCCTTGAAGCTGTTCAAACATTTGCTTTCGCAGCCCATCAATGAGATTAATCTGAGCAATTTTACTATAAACCAGTCCTAAGTAGGTCAATCCACATCGCAGCCAAGTAACCACTAGAATCAGAGCAGATACCCGATAGAGTCGTTCTCTAGCGGGTGCATTGACCGCTAATACCCAAACATCAAGCCACTCAATTCCCGTTTTAATTGGCTCAGCTTCTGGGCTGGTAAAACTTTGTAAGAAGGACAGGATAAACCCAACGCCGAACCCCTCAAACACCGCTGCCAGTAATGTAAACACCACCGCCAAAATAGCAATGCGGCGAAAATTTTTAAACTCTCGAAAGATAAAAGCATTATCCTGCCAAAAGCGGGTGGTTTTCAGGAAATTGCGGATTGGGTTAGGAACCTTTAGTACCATGGGTATTTGATCAACAGCAGGGTTATACTAGGGTTGGGTTGAGAGACTCTCGATGCCAGCGAAAACATTCATTCACTTGAAAGGTTTTCGGTTCAGATGACAACAGAGGCAGGGGCGACGTTTTCTAGTAAGCGCCAAAACCGGAGAGTACTTTGGGAATTGTTCTCAACAGCAGCATGAGATCCTGCCGCACTGACCAACCACGGAGATAGTCGAGATCCCAATGATTAATTGTTTCCAAATCCAGCAGAGTTGACCGGGCTTCTACCTGCCAACTTCCCGTGATTCCAGGTCGGGCATTCAACCGCCGTTTTCCTTCAGGGCTAATCCGTACAGCATCATACAAAGCCCAGGGGCGGGGTCCAACTAAGCTGAGTTCACCCCGTAACACATTAATTAACTGGGGTAATTCATCCAAGTTGTACTTTCGCAGCCAAAGCCCTAGGGGAGTCACGCGGGGGTCATCTTTGCACTTGTGCAACCCTGGCATATCACCCATCACTTGATGGTGCAGTTTCTCGGCATCCACCACCATTGTGCGAAACTTGAGAATCCGGAAAAACCTGCCCCGTTTACCAATCCGCCATTGCTTAAAGAATATCGGTCCTGGCGAGGACATACGAACCAAAAATGCTAATAGCAGCAGGATGGGACTCAACACGATTAATAAGAAAGAAGCAGCGAGTCCATCAATAATACGCTTGATAAACCAGTTTAGGGGACGGCGATTTCTCGGTAATTCCCGAAGAGAAGGAATTCGCAAAAAGACGGGCTTCCCCGCTTGCTCACAAGCATCTGCCCAACGCTTGAGTTGAGTCTCTCCAAGTTCGTAATCTAAAGAAACGAGTTTGACTGGGGAATGTTTCAAACACTCAGTTAACCGTTGATCATTCTCCAACGTAGTCAAACAAGGATGGTTGTCCAAATTTCTGCGCCTGACTAGCAATTTATCCTGTCGCCATTTCAGCATACATGAATGTGGACAACTCTGTTTTTGCTCATGAGTCAATTTTTTAGTGCTAGGTGCAATTGGAGAGATGCTCATTCGTCTCAATAAGTAGATGTAGATGGGTTAATTAATTAAACAAGCTAAACGAGAATCCGACAAACTTCGGATAGCTTAGTTGCCCAATATTTATTTTTACTTCAGCAGTAGAATATTTTAATTTTAAGCGATTTAAGTGTTTTTTTTTTGGTTTTTTTGTAAAGATTTGATGAAGACTCTATAACAATTCGATAAAGATGAACCGTAAACCGTTACTCCTTTTTCTTTCCAGTGGAGCGCTATTCCCACATTCTGTTCTGAATGATCTAAGTATTTATACTTAACCAAATTGCTAAGCTATTTAGGCTCAACATACTCCTTGGCTTGCTACAAATTGAAGTACGGCGGGTGAGTCTAGTTAAGCTCTAATACTTGACGTTTACTCTGCTGGGCATCAGCAACATAACGATTGGTATAACTACTAGCACCATTTGCCACCACACCGATCGCGTTCAAGGGACCCAGCAGATTAGTTGCCTCAGTCAGTTCTGATTGCGTCACCCGATCTAAGCGAGCAACCAATACCACACCCTGACAAAATGAAGCCGCTTGCATAGCATCGACAATACCCAGAACTGGCGGAGTATCGAGTAACATTAAGTCATAACGCTGTTCAAAGGTCGCCATTAATTGCTTCATTCGTTGAGAACTCAGCAACTTAACCGGATCGGGTGGCGTTGGTCCAGCCGTTAATACCTCAATCTCGACGCCGAACAGGGAAAGCGGCTGTGGAGCAACGTCTGACGTTTGATCAGCAAGTATCGTTGCCAGTCCTTGATCATTAGACAAGTGAAGCTGTTGGTGCAGCGTCGGACGGCGCAAATCCGCATCAATTAAGAGTACCCGCTGGTGTAAGCGAGCGGCACTAAATGCCAAACCCAATACGAATGTGGACTTCCCCTCACCAGGTAAGGCGGACGTAATAACCAGAGATTTGAGTATGGCATCAGCGTTTAACAGTTGGATATGTTTATAGATCAGATCTAACGATTCCCGCAAGGGCAGCGATTGCAGCATGGGAAGGGTTTCCGGTTCAGGAGTGGGCGACTTACTGAAGGGAAAGTGCATCAGCCGCCCATTGGTACTCAGGCGAGGCAATTGGGGTAAGATACCCAGTAAAGGCAGTGCCACCCGTTGCTTCAACTGATCAGAGGTATGCACAGCATCATCAAGCGCTTCCCGTCCAAAAGCCGCCACTCCGCCCAAGAAAAACCCCACCACCACAGCCAAGATTAAGTCCTGCTTTGTGTTCGGACCCAGTTGATTGCCTAAGTGGGGGGCTTCCACCACTTGCCATTTAAATCCGCCCCTAGCGATTTCAATCCCTAACTCTTGTCGGGCTGCGAGGAGTTTTTGCAGGGTGTTGCGTTCTACTTGCACCTCAGGTTGCAGGTGTTCGTACTCCGCTATCAGTTGAGGAAAACGACTCAGTTGCGCTTGGAGTTGCTGCTGAGTTTGTGCCAAACTCTGATCCCTTGCTGCTAGAGCTTCCAGATGGGTTTTGGTTTCCACAAGCTGGCGTGAAAGATTCAAATCTGTATCTCCCAACTGTCCAGCTTTCTCTAAGCTTTCTGCTGTTTCTAGTCGCACTTCTCCTAATACGCGATTGGCTTCGGCTTGCAACAGTTCCTGCTGGCGCTGACGCTGTTGCATCAGGTTCTGTACACTCGGATCAGCATCGGTAAATCTCACCCGTTGCTCTGCCAAGGTGAGTTCCGTCTTTTGCAGTTCATCCAGCAGAGTTTGGTAACGGGATGACTCACTTAAGCGGGAAGCGGTGAGTGCCTTTTGGGGAGAACGCGCCAGTTGTTGCTGTAGTTGTTGATAACGCGCCCTGGTTTCTTGTAACTGAGCGCGAATAGTTTCTCGCTCTTGCTTAATCGTGTTCAGCCTTTGTGTCACCGTTGTGGCTTGCTGCTGCGGGTCAATCAGGTTCTGGGTTTGGCGAAACTGTTCTAGGGCTTGCTCGGCTTGGCTGACACTCTGGCGTGCGGTGGGTAACTGGTTATTGATAAATGCTAAACCTTCGGCAATGCGTTGTTGCTGCTGCTGGAGGCTGAACTCCTGATAAACCTTTTGAATCGCTTCTAGAACCTTTTGGGTTTTAACCGGATCATTGCTGGTATAGTCCACTTGCACAATCTTAGTCTCTGTTTTACCCTCCTGCTTCCGGGTAACTGTCAAGGATTCCTTCAGGGTTCCAACCTCAAGGTTTGGGTATCGCGGGTGCAGCAAATCCACGGCTTGTTGCAGAAGTTGAGTACTCCGCATTAGGTTTAACTGGGTGGCGTAATCTACTTCTAGATTCGAGTCCTTCACCTGATCTTCAAAAGCCGGTTGTCTATTTTGATTATTTTCTCTGAAATACGGCTCAACCAATAGCTGCATGGAACTCCGGTAGGTGGGAGATTTGGTCAACGACAGAGGAGTTGCGATCGCCAAAACCCCACAAAATACACCGAAAAACCAAAAGCGTCGGCGGACTAAGATGGCAAACAGTTGCCCGTAACCAAAATCGGTATCTGCTCCCTGAGGATTATTTGATGTCACTGTCACGATTGCTCAACTGGAATGGATAAATGAGAGAGAATGATACGGTCTAAATCCACACACCTGCTCCATTAATTGGGTCACTTTGCCAAAAAATACTGCTTCTGAGAAGTTACTCAGAGCATGATCCCGAATCTGACTATAATTCCATGGTAATTGATTGAATTTGATTAAGGCGGCATGGATAGATTCTGGAGTTTGTTTCTTGAAAAATACGCCAGTTTTCCCGGGAATTTGTGTATCCAGGACTCCTCCTGCACCGTAAGCAATTACTGGAGTACCACTGACGTTGGCTTCAATGGGAACTAATCCATAGTCTTCTAATGCAGCAATAATCACCCCCTGCGCTTTTGCCATAAGCTGCTTGCGCTCCTTATCACTCACGTACCCCAAAAATCGAATATTGTCCAAGGCTTTGGCTTCAAGACGTTCTCGTTCTGGTCCATCACCAGCAATCAGAAGCTTCCACCCCAGCCAATTGAAGGCTTCCACGATAATATCGATGCGTTTATAGCTGATCATGCGGGATGAAACATAGAAATAATCTTCCTTTTGATCGTCAAAAATAAACTTGCTGGTATTAATTGGATAGTGAATGACTTGTGCGGGTTTTCCATAGATGCTTTGAATTCGCTTAGCCACCGTGGTTGAATTGGCAATATAGAGATCGGGTTCCTGAGCGTAGGCGATATCGAACTCTCTGAGCTGATTAAAGATTAGTTCAATTACGGGGGAATAGAGTCGAAAGTTCTTGTATTCCCGTAGGTAAGTTTGGGTATCCCAGAGAAACCGGGTGACGTTATGACAAAAACAAATATGAGTAGCGCCAGGACGTTTCCGCACCCCTTTAGCGAAGCTACTGGTGCTGCTAATGATTAAATCATACTCTTGCAGGTCTAATGCCCGAAACGCTGGATAGTAGAACGGCGCCAAGAGTCGGAAGTACTTGGTGGCGCCGGGAATATTTTGCAGTTGCGTGGTCTTCACCAAGCGATCGCCTAACTCAATGGTTCGCTGCGGATCGTATAGTGATGTAAATATATCAGCTTCGGGAAAATATTGACAAAGCAGTTCAAATACTCGCTCTGCTCCCCCTCTTTGGGTTAAATAATCATGAACTAAAGCAATTTTCATGACATTATTTTATACACCCTAATTAATAACTCCAAAACGTAGCTTCATACATGACATTTAGACATCACAATGAAGTTTTATGGTTGAGTTGTTTTTGTACTGATTATGCGAATAAGTGTGTCCAAAAAATTAAGTTAAAGACTATTACCCAGATAAAATATGGCTAAAATAAAAATCATAGGAAAAATAATGGGAAGTGGTTAATTAATTTTTGGCTATTATAACATATTTAAGAAGTATTTGTCAATGATAATTTTTTTTTAATATCCGACTTGAATTTAAAGGTAATAGCTTTACACTGTTATCACAAAGTTAAGTTTAAGTCAATGATTAAGTTCGCCCACAGATGGATCATCATGACCAAAGTAGAGTTGACTCAATTGAGCCACGGAAACATCGTTTTCCGGTTGGGGATTACGTAAGAACGGATGAATTGGAAGTCGCCTTACTCGACGATTGGTTTTAGGTGACGATAAAATCTGCTCAATTACGTTTAAATAGCCTTGAGCTGTACTTTCCCAAGTATAGTGATTCAGTACCAGTTGCTGAGTCCGTTGAGAATAACTCTGCCACTCAGATTCATTACAGATTAACCGTTCCAATCCTCGCGCCATATCCACCGGATCATCGGGGTCAATTAAAACCCCATACTCTTGATGATCTGTCTGTAAGCTTTCTGTAATTCCCCCATTCTGGGTAACGACAACCGGTAATCCGGCGGCGGCGGCTTCTAAGGGAGCTAAACCAAAGGGTTCAAACAGAGAGGGTAGAGCAAATACGGAGCGGCGTTGGGCTAAAAAGCGATAAGTGGCGGCTAGGGCGGGTTGATCCGGGACGCAAAAGGCGCTAATTTTGCCCCATAAGTTATGGTCATTCACCACTTCTCGGATTGGTGCCAATACCTGTTGTTCTGTTTGTTCATCCTTTACCTTCTCTTTTAGTGGATTATCTAATCCCGCCGTAATTAGCACGATATTAGCTCGTTCTTGCAAGGTGCAACTGTAGGCAAAGGCTTGTACAAGTCCCAAAAGATTCTTTTTAGGGTCTAATCGACTCGATGCCAGAATCACGGGTAAATCCCGCCGCGACTCAGCAATATCTCGCGCTAATTTATCTTGAACTAACTGATAGGTTGCCTCTTCGTTGGGAGAGCGAACCTCAGCACTAAACATAGCTGGGTCTACTCCCGGTGAAATTACCGCAAAGGGAGCATCATTATCGACATCGACAGCACATCGATACGCCGGATGACTATATTGGTTGAAGCGTTCTTGGCGAGTATTCGTAATATTAATTGCCGAGTGATTCATGCTGAGGCGTTCGACAACTAGGCGGTGTCCAAAGTAGTAATAGTCGTTCATTTGTGCCAAATTTTCTGGCGTCACCTTTAATTTGTCCATCTTTTGAGCGCCTAGGGAATGGGCGGTAAACGTAAACGGTACGCCTGTTTGTGCTTCAAGTAATAAACCCGCCAGTCCCCCATCCGCGTAGTGGGCGGTCATGATATCGGGAATTTCCCCTTGGTCTTGATAAAATTTCAGAATATTGGGTACCCAATCTCGAACCAGATGAGTCCAAAGTAACTCTTTGCGTAAAAATTCCTGGGGTCCGGCGGGTAAGCGGACAATCCGGAGATTTTCCACACCGGGATACCCATCAAAGGGTTTAGCAAACCCCTCCCACTCTGGATCGATGATTTGACGGGTGAGGATATCAACCCGGTGTCCCTGCGCCGCGATCGCCAGGGCGACTTGCTTGACATACACCAGTTGACCGCCAAAGTCGGGATGTTCTGTAATATACCTATCCTCTGGGTCAAAGTTACCTTGGGGGTTGAGAAATCCGATGTACATTGTCTGAATAATGAATGGTGAATGAGGGACACAACGGAGGAGTTGACATCAGACAAATAATGTCTGGATGATAAATGAGAGACGCAACGGATGAGTTAACATCAGACAAAATTCCGATCTGAACGATTATCAACGACTATAAGACAACGATTATCCAAGTACATTATAGGGGCTAGATAGTATGCAATCCGGTCAAATCCGACTCAACAAGGTGACGAAAGAATGGGTGATTTATGCACCCAGTCGGCGTAAACGTCCCCAGGATTTTCAGCAAAAAAGTCACAACAAACAAACTTCAGGGATTCTATCGCGAGATTGTCCCTTTTGTCCCGGCAATGAACATAAAGCTGAGAGAATTTTCCTGGAGATGCCAAGCCGACACCACAAAGGCTGGCAAACGCGGGTTGTACTGAATAAGTTTCCGGCGTTAACTCCTGATGAAGACAGAGAGCGATCGAAGGAGGGGATTTATTTAATGATGCCCGGTTATGGTCAGCATGAAGTGATTATTGAAAGTCCTGATCATCGTCAAGATCTTGCCACAATGTCAATCGAGGACGTAGAAACGGTGATTGAGACCTATCACAAGCGCTACGTCACACTCATGCAAGCCCATAAGAATATGATGGCAATTATTTTTCGCAATCATGGGATGAAAGCGGGTGCATCGTTAAGTCATCCCCATTCTCAAATGATTGTAACCGGCATGGTGCCGCAAAATATTCGAGTGCGAGAACAAGAAGCCCAGCGATATTATGATCAATGGCAACGATGTGTGTATTGCGATATTTTAGAGTTTGAACAGCATCACCGCAGACGGGTGATTGCTGAAAATGAATCATTTCTGGCGTTTATTCCTTTTGCGGCTGATGTGCCGTTTGAAATTTGGATTATGCCAAAGGAACATGAAGCAGATTTTGGTAGTATCTCCGCTCTAGAAAAGCCCCATTTTGCGTTAATTCTCAAAAATGTCCTGACCCGCTTGTATGAAAAGCTCAGTGACCCCGATTATAATTATGTGATTAATACGGCTGCCCGTTACAAAGCCGAAGAACCTCAGGTTCATTGGTATTGCCAAATTAGTCCTCGGTTAACGACTCCAGCCGGATTTGAACTGGGTTCTGGGATTAGTATCAATCCTTCTTTGCCTGAAATTGATGCCGATTTTTTGAATTCTTAAGTTTATTGGTCATTGATCATGGGTTATTAGTTCTACAAATTCTCAGACTCTTTCTCGCGCAGTTCTCGAACGGCTTCCAGACTTAATCCTGTTGTTGCCGCGATCGCTTCGTCATCCAGTAGGGTGAGTAGGTTTTTAGCAATAGCGTGTTGTTCTTCTTTTTTGCCCTCTTGACGACCTTCTTGACGACCTTCTTGACGACCCAGAGCAACCGCTCCTTGCTGATCATAAATAAACATTTCTCGACGCTCCAAATCTTCGATTTCTTCTCGGGTTAAGTTGGCTTGATTGGCAATTTCAAAGGCTCGGTGGAGTTCCGGAATATTGTCCATATTTGTGGGAACTTCATCGAGCGATCGCGCTGATTTTATAAAGTAAATCCATTTATCAGTAATCGTTTCTAGTTCTTCAATTTCTTTGGTAAATTTGGGTAATTCAACAAAAATCAGTTCAATATCGTTTTCGGTATAAACATAGCCATCGGATACTTCTCGATAAACGAAGCGGGAGGTAAACGGATGACGACCAGGGAACATCTCAAAATCAGTCAAGGTTAGAGCAATGACTGGTTTAAGCATTCGGTAGCCTTCTCCTTTTTGCAGTTGAAAGGCATAGGTCTTGGCAGCGTTGAACAAAACTCTCTTCCCAAAGGATTGCACATTCAGCACTTGCATTTCAATGATCACCAGTGTGCCGTTTTTTAGTTGAGCTTTGACATCTAGATAAGTATCTTTTAATCCTTCAACTTTCGGGGGCAAGTTGGGATTGATAATTTCTAAATCTTCAATAGTAGAGTTGCCGTTATAAATCAAGGCATTGAGAAAACTAATCAAAATGTCTTTGCTGTCAGCGGAACCAAAAATTTTCTTGAAGGCGTAATCAGTTTTGGGATTAATAAATCTCATCGTTTTGCTCAAAACATGAGGATTGAACCATTATACACTAAAACCTAAACTTATCTAATTCTTCATAGTTGCTTGTTCAAAGCTGGCGTTCGCTTCCTCTTCTCGTCCTAAATTCCGTAACGCTAAACCCCGATTATTCCAGGCTTCCGGGTAATCTGGGTTTAATTCTAATGCCTGATCAAAGGATAGAATCGCTTCCTCTTCTCGTCCTAAATTCCGTAACGCTACCCCGCGATTGTTCCAGGCTTCCGGGTAATCGGGTTTTAATTCAATCCCTTGTTCAAAACAAACCATGGCTTCTTCATACCGCCCTAAATTATCTAAGGCTAATCCGCGATGATTCCAGGTTTCTGGATTATCGGGCTGATGATCTAATGCATAGCTAAAACTGATTAAGGCTTTCTGATAACGTCCTAATTGGATCAGGACAACTCCGTGATGATTCCAGGTTTGGGCATCATCGGATTGTAGGGCTAAGGCTTGATCATAACTGTCTAAGGCGTCTTGGTAACGTCCTAGCTTCTCTAAGGCAATCCCTCGATTTGTCCAGGCTTCGGCAACATTAGGTTGAATGGCTAGGGCTTGATCATAACTGGCGATCGCCGCGTCCCAGCGCCCTTCTTGTAATAATAAATTGCCTCGGTTTACCCAGGCGGGATACAAATTCGGTTGCAGTTCTAGGGCGTTATCAAACGTGGTAATAGCAGCCTCTGGGCGGTCTAAATGCATGAGGAGTAATCCTTTATTATACCACGCCTGGAAGTAATCTGGCTTGAGGGTAATTGCCCGATCAAAACTGTTAATCGCCTCCTCTAAGCGTTCCAACTGACACAGAACCGTTCCCCGATGTTTCCAAGCCTCCGGGTGTTCCGGGTACAATTCAACCACTCGATCCAAACAAGCGATCGCCTCTTGGGGACGTTGTAAGTGGATCAAGGCGATACCTTGAATAGACCAAGCCTCTACATAGTTAGGTTGAAGGATTGTCGCTTGTTGACAACTAGCCATCGCCTCTGCTAAATGTCCTAATTGAAATAATAAATGACCCCGATAAAACCAGGCTTGGGCATAATCAGGTTTCAAGGCTGTCGCTTTATCCAAACAAGCGATCGCGGCGTTGGGTTGTTCTCCCTGCATTAGCGCTAATCCCTGCATGTACCACGCCTCGGCATAGTCGGGATTAAAATAGGTGGCATTCTGGCAACTCGAAACCGCTTCTCGATACCGTCCCAAACTATATAACGCACTGCCCCGATTGCCCCAAGTGGCGGAATCATCGGGTTTAAGCTGCAACGCTTGGTCATAAGACGCGATCGCATCCTCTAAACGTCCTAAACTAAATAGAGCATTACCGCGATGAAACCAAGCTTCTGGGTAATTGGGTTGTAGTTTAGTTGCCTTTTCGCAGCTTGTCACGGCTTCGGTATAGCGAGTTAAATGAAACAAAACCAATCCCCGATTATTCCATGCTTCTGGGGCATCAGGTTGTAAGGTAATGGCTTTTTCATAACTCGCTAAAGCGTCTTCTAAACGTTCCAATCGATAAAACGTATTTCCTTGCTGAAACCACACTTCGTAATCATTGGGCTGTAGTGAAACCGCTTGTTGCCAACTCTCTAATGCTTCAGTATAACGGTTTAAATTAAACAGAATCCAGCCTTGATTTTTCCAAGCCTCCAGATAGTCAGGATTTAAGCTTGTGGCTTGATCAAAGCTTGCTAATGCTTCCTCGTTTCGTCCCCCATTGATCAACACCAACCCTTGCATATACCAAGCTTGCACATAATCTGGTTGGCAGTGAGTCGCCTGTTGACAACTGGCTAACGCCTCGTCGTAGCGTCCCAAATTATACAGCGTACTTGCCCGATTTCCCCAAGCTACTGCCAAATCAGGATTAAATTGTGTTGTTTGATCATAACTCGCTAAAGCGTCTTCTAGGCGTCCTAATTTAAACAGGATATTTCCCTGATTAAACCAGGCTTCTGAGTAATCCGGTTTCAAGGTAATCGCTTTCTCATAGTTCGTCAACGCCGCGTCGAACCATCCCAGATGAAACACCGTATTTCCCCAATGGAACCAAATTTCTGGCATATTGGGGTGGAATTGGGCAGCCTTCTCAAAACTCGCGATCGCTTCTCCATAGCGCCCAATCTTAAAGTATTCAATTCCCTGTTGCAACCACTGATTGGCTAAATAGTCATTTGTCATTTGTCATTTGTCTTATGTCATTTGTCTTATGATCAGATAATTCTAGTAATTGGTCGGGGCGGGTTTAGTTAAGTGATTGGTTTGGGTCAAAATTTTATGGGTAAAACCCGCCCCTACATCTTCCCCAGCTCCCCCAGCTCCCCCAGCTCCCCCAGCTCCCTCTGCTCCCCCAGCTCCCCCTGCTCCCTCTACTTCCCATCACCCCATTTTCCAGACATGCCAACTTCTAACGGCGATCGCGAAACAGAAGAATAAAGGCAATCACTACAGCTATCACTCCTGTGCTAATACTCCCCCAAAATACAGGAGTGAACAAGAATGGCGTCTCTTTCGCTGGGGGCAGTTGTTCGACCAAAACCGTCGCGGCGATACTGCTAACAATTAATCCGATACCAATTAAAGCAACTGTCGTATTCAACGTGCGATTACTCTTGGTTTGTTCAATACCACTTACGCTTCCAATCGTGCGAATCAAATTTTCCATCAATGGTAATCCGGGACGAAATGTCGCGCCATCCGTAGCGACTTGTTGCAGATATTTTTCATCCGCTACTTCACTAAAGTGGTTCAAAAACTTTAAATAGCTGCTTGTTTCTCGTTCCAGCTTTTGAATCCGCTTTTGATAATTTTCTAAATTCCCCTGAATCGTTGTCGTATAGTAATCTAGGTCATTTAAATTCATGGCATAATCTGATAATATGGGCAAGGTCTGAATTAAGGTTGATTGCAGTTCTTTTAAATTTAAGCCTTGAGCAGGAATCGGATTAGGCAAGGTACGGACACTGGCAACTAAACGTCGAATTTCATAAGACTGAAGTTTTAACTCTTGAGTACGACAACGACTTTGCCAGTATGCCCAAATAATTTTATGGCGATAGCTAAATAAGCGGATCAAATCCAAGTGAATATCATACATATTTTGCCGAATTTCCGTAACTTTTTTACCAGCAGGAAACATGCAAATGATCAGATGATAGTTTTCTTGACTAAACGACTCCCAGTCTTGCTGCCAATTATCGGGCGAATGCCAATATTCAAATACCCTTGCCCCCAACAATCGTCCTTGTTCTCTAAATTCAGGAGTCCATTTAGAATTGGGGGTGAGCTGTTTATAACAGTCTTTAGCCAGTTGCTTTGGGTCTTGATTACTATCAGCAATTTGCACCGACACTAACCAGGTTTGACCAATTGTGCATTGCTGGGTGGGGAGCAGTTCCCAGGTATCCAACTGATGATTAATGTGAGAGGCAATAATTTTCTTGAGTTTGTTTAAGGTTTCAATGCGTTGGGTCGCATCATTCGGTTGTTTCGTTTCCGCATCTTTATAATCACCCGAACAATTGACTTGCAGGGCGTAAGCATCTCCGAGTTGCAGCGCTCGATAGTATCCATCTAAGGGAGATTCAAATGCCTTAACCAAGAGTTGAACATAATCCGCTTCGGGATTTTCTAGGGCTGCTAATTGGTTGAGTTTGTCATCGTCTAAGTTGGGATCGATTTTTTGCCAAAATTGTTGGCGGTAGTGATGGATTTCCGGTAGAGAGTGACCGAAACTCTCGCGCAGGTCATATAAGAATAGATCGACGGTAGGGTAGATTAGCTGAGTCGGTTTGTTCATCATGGATGACCGTGGGAACGGGGGTGAGGGAGATGGGGGAGATGAGGGAGATGAGGGAGATGGGGGAGATGGGGGAGATGGGGGAGATGGGGGAGATGGGGGAGATGGGGGAGTTAACTCAACATTTGGTCAGGGCGGGTTTTGCACAAACGTTATCATCAACAGCGAGAAGAAAGTCTCTAAACCCGCCCCTACACAATCAAAACTCACGCGCCATGCACTCGAACGCCGTGAAGGGTTCCCCAATCCCTAGAGGTGGCGGTCTCAAGATAGCAGATTTTTTTCCTCCACCCCTCTGCCCCTGCACCTCCGCTTCTCCACCCCCCCGCCTCTTCGCTAATTCTATGAAGTCGGCGACAGTTTTGACCAAATGTAACGGATTGCAAAGTATAATGAGATCCAGAATACACTGACAAGCACCTAACTAAAGAGTATTACTATCAGATGCGAGTTGCGATCGCTGGAGCGGGTTTAGCTGGACTTTCCTGTGCCAAATATCTAACGGATGCAGGTCACACCCCTATTGTTCTAGAACGTCGGGACGTTCTCGGCGGAAAAGTTGCCGCTTGGCAAGACGAAGACGGAGACTGGTATGAAACCGGGTTACATATCTTCTTTGGTGCCTATCCCAATATGCTACAGCTCTTTAAGGAGCTAGAGATTGAGGATCGGCTACAGTGGAAAGACCACACCATGATTTTCAATCAGCCAGAGAAACCGGGTACCTACTCTCGGTTTGATTTCCCGGATTTACCGGCACCGATTAACGGAATTATTGCGATTCTGCGAAATAACGATATGCTGACCTGGTCGGAGAAGATCCGGTTTGGCTTGGGTTTGATTCCCGCCATTATTAATGGTCAGAAGTATGTTGAACAGATGGACAAGTATTCCTTCTCCGAGTGGTTACAGCGTCAAACTATACCGCCACGGGTAGAAAAGCAAGTCTTTATCGCCATGGCGAAAGCCCTGAATTTTATCAACCCTGATGAAATTTCGGCAACGGTGGTGTTGACGGCGCTGAATCGCTTTCTCCAGGAAAAGAATGGGTCAAAAATGGCATTCCTGGATGGTTCCCCGACGGAGCGCCTCTGTCAACCCTTGGTAGACTACATTACCGCAAGGGGTGGAGAAGTGCGATTAAATGTTCCGGTGAAGGAGTTTTTACTCAATCCGGATCAGACGGTACAGGGATTTTTGATTCGGGGTGAACATGGGGACGAAGTGCTGACGGCGGATGCTTATGTCTCGGCAATGCCTGTCGATCCCTTAAAGTTAATCATGCCTCAACCTTGGCGAGAGATGGAGTTCTTCAATAAGCTAGAAGGCTTAGAAGGGGTTCCGGTAATTAACCTGCATTTGTGGTTTGACCGGAAATTAACAGATATTGACCATCTACTCTTTTCGCGATCGCCCCTTTTGTCAGTGTATGCTGACATGAGCAATACCTGTCGAGAATATGCCAACCCTGACCGTTCGATGTTGGAGTTAGTCCTCGCCCCGGCAAAAGATTGGATTAGTAAATCGGATCAGGATATTGTCGAGGCGACGATGGAAGAACTCAAGAAACTCTTCCCCAAACATTTTGATAGTGATAGCCCTGCCCAGTTGCTCAAGTATCACATCGTCAAAACACCACGTTCGGTTTACAAAGCCATTCCGGGACGACAAGCCCATCGCCCCTCCCAAGAAACGCCCATTGCCAATTTTTACTTGACTGGCGATTACACCATGCAACGTTACCTTGCCAGTATGGAGGGTGCCGTACTTTCTGGTAAGCTGACATCGCAGGTGATTGTCAGGCGTCATGAATCAGGAGGCTCAAGTCAACGGCTGTTTAAACAGGTGGACAGTAAAGAGGTTGTCGGTGCGGGTTAAGAGAAAAACTCATTATCCTCACCCCACTATCCGTCTTTACCGTAACTATCCCAGCTAAAGCCCTGGAACTAAAATCGGCGAGAAGCTGTTTTTTGTCTGTGGGCTGGAAGCTGGCGTTCCGTTGAACTGGGTTCCAAGACTGACCCGCTAAATTTTAGCGTACTTGAGCTTGGGTTCTGGGAAACGTGTTTCTCGACGATAGGAGTCAGTACCATTCTTTTGACTTCTTTTGACGGTTAACTGCTATGACTTAATCCAAGATCTACTCCTTCGCCCCTAACCGAATTACCTGCAACGAATGCTTCAATTGCCTAAATCTCCGCCCATGAGAAAGCTGGTTCCTGAATCTGAGGCTTATGAAATCTGTCGTCAGATTACAGCAAAATACGCCAAGACGTTTTATCTGGCTACCTTACTGATGCCAGAACAAAAGCGGCGTGCGATATGGGCAATCTATTTCTGGTGTCGGCGAACCGATGAACTGGTGGATGGTCCCCAAGCCCGTTTAACCACGCCGGAAACCTTGGATCGCTGGGAACAGCAGTTAGAATCTGTTTTCGCGGGACAGCCAATCGAGGACGCGGATGTGGCGTTAGTGGATACGTTGCAACGGTTCCCGATGGATATTCAACCGTTTCGGGATATGATCGCGGGTCAGCGGATGGATTTATCTCGCAGCCGTTATGAAACCTTTGAAGAACTGAAGCTGTACTGCTATCGTGTGGCGGGTACGGTAGGGTTAATGACCAGTCCAGTGCTAGGATTTGACCTGGCTTGGAGTCAAACGCCCTGGAACGGTCAGTTTAGGACGAATCCGGTAGAAGAAGCGATCGCGTTAGGGATTGCCAAGCAGTTAACCAATATCCTCCGCGATGTTGGCGAAGATGCTCAACGGGGTCGAATTTATTTGCCATTAGATGAATTGGCGCTATTTAATTATACCGAAGAAGACTTATTTAAGGGAGTGGTTGACGAGCGCTGGCAGGAACTCATGCGCTTCCAAATTCAACGGGCGCGTAAGTTTTATACTTATGCAGAGAAAGGGATTGGGGCGCTAAGTCGGGATGCGCGTTGGCCCGTCTGGGCGGCTACAATGCTGTATCAGGGGATTTTAGATGTCATTGAGCGTAATAATTATGATGTGTTTACGCAACGGGCTTATGTGTCTAAGGGGCGGAAGTTGCTTTATTTACCAGTAGCCTGGTTAAGGGCGCAGGCGCTTTAATTGTCATTTGTCGTTTGTTATGAAACGTTGCTGTAGGGGCGCACCGACGTGCATTGGTGTCAACTTAAGCTCAACCCC